>USHP01000097.1 GCA_900554625.1 uncultured Eubacteriales bacterium
GGCATAGTGGGCATTGCCCCAGCCGCCGCGGCCGCCCCGAGCAATGACGAAATCTTCGCCTGTGGACATATCCACAATAATCTGGTTGGTTTCGGCATCCCGAACCACCGTACCTCTGGGAACCTCGATGATGAGATTTTCTCCCCGCTTGCCGGCCATCTTCCGTCCCAGACCGTTGACACCGGCCTGAGCGGCATACTTGCGTTTATACCGGAAATCCAGCAACGTGGACAGATTGTCGTTTACCCGCAGAATCACACTGCCGCCATGACCGCCGTCGCCGCCGTCGGGGCCGCCGGAGGCCACATATTTTTCCCGGTGAAAGGCTACGGCGCCGTCACCGCCACGGCCGCCAATGACCGTGATCCGCACTTTATCTACAAACACGAACATACCTCCTTGAAAAGAACAGGGTTTCCTACATGCTCACTGCACGGTGCTGGGCTGTCCCAGCGCTCTGCACTGCACACGAAAAAAGCTGCCGCAGGTAGTGTGCGGCAGCTTTTAGGCTTTATGCGCGATTACTGCTCAGCGTAAACGGAGCACTGACGGCGATCCTTGCCCTTGCGCTCGAACTTGACGGTACCGTCAACCAGAGCGAACAGGGTGTCATCCTTGCCGATGCCAACATTGACACCGGGATGGATGTGGGTGCCTCTCTGGCGAACCAGAATGTTGCCAGCCAGAACAAACTGACCGTCAGCACGCTTGACGCCCAGCCGCTTGGACTCGGAGTCACGGCCGTTCTTGGTGGAACCGCCGCCCTTGTGGTGAGCGAAGAACTGAATACCAATCTTCAGCATGATGTTACACCTCCAAAACTTCGATATAATCAGGATATTCATCCCGCAGGCTGCACAGATACAGCATCATGCCGGCAAGAACTGCCTGGACGCTGTCCTCTTCATCGCAGGATACGGGGAGGGTCAGGGTAATGCGAGCCTGCTCGTCCTTGACCCGAACCTTGGCCTTTGCGCCGCACACATCATTGATGGTAGCTTCGGCCATGGCAACTGCGGCAGAAACGGCGGCGCAGACAATATCACTGCCTGATTCCGCATAGCCGCTGTGACCCGAGACGGAAAATCCGGTGATCCGGTCGTTCTCGGTAAAAAATTCGCATCTTGTCATAAATTACAGAGCGATCTTGGTGATCTCCACCTTGGTGTAAGGCTGACGATGACCGATGTGCTTCTTCTCGTTCTTCTTAGCCTTGTAGCGGATGATGTCGATCTTCTTGCCCTTGCCATTCTTGACAACCTTGGCTTCCACGGCGGCACCAGCCACGACAGGAGCGCCGATCTTGGTGTTCTCACCGTCCAGGACAGCCAGAACCTGATCGAACTTCACGGTGGATTCGGCCTCAGCATTCAGCTTCTCGATGTACAGGACATCGCCTTCAGCCACGGTGTACTGCTTGCCTCCGGTAACGATAACTGCTTTCATTTGTTTCACCTACTTTATATTGTGTAGTCTCGCTTTTGAGGCGTGGTGTTTTGGCGCACCAACTTAAGCCCCTTCAATGCGGCTCGTCTATTCTAGCATTGGAGGGAGAAAAAGTCAAGGAGTTTTTCGTACTTTTTCTTGCGTTTTCCATGGTTTTTTGCTATACTTGTTGGGCATCCTCCCGCAATGGGCAGATGTATGCGAGAAATGCCGGCGTAGGAGGATTGTTCGTGAAAACAAAGTATTGGATTGCCCTGTTGTCCGTGATTCTGCTGGTGTGCGGAGTGCTGAGTGTGTGGGTTCTCTCCCCGGGAGAAAGCGCCGATTTTGCCGAAATCCGCTCTCAGGGAACCCTGATCAAAACCGTTGACCTGCATGTAGATCAAACCTTTACGGTGGATACACCTCAGGGCGGGCAAAATGAAGTCACCGTATCCGGCGGCCGGATTGCGGTAACCAGCGCCAACTGTCCCGATCATCACTGCATGCAGCGGGGATTTTGCAGCGGCGGAACGCCGATTGTATGCCTTCCCAACCAGCTGGTCATTCAATTCACCGGTCAGCAGGAGCTGGATGCGGCTGTTGGATAAAAACATCGGAAATTGGAAAAAATGTGCTTGACAAACCCAGGCCTATCGTGTATAATGCGTCATGTGCTTGAGCGACGGCACCGAATTATGGACGATTAGCTCAGCTGGTAGAGCATGCGCTTGACGTGCGCAGGGTCAGCGGTTCGAGTCCGTTATCGTCCACCAGTTTTTGAAATCCGAACTTTTCCTTTTGGATAAGTTCGGGTTTTTCTTTTATTTTTTGCGAAAGGGCAGGTGGCAGTATGACCCTGCAATCCATACTTCTCTGGGCTATGGCCTTTGGCGCCCTCCTTGGCGGCGGGGATCATCTTCTGGGAAACCGGTTCGGATTGGGGAAACGGTTTGAAGAAGCTTTTCAGCTTCTGGGGCCCATCGCCCTGTTCATGGCAGGCATCATCTGTCTGGCCCCGCTGATTTCTTCCGGCCTGTCGGGAATCATCGTCCCCTGTTTTCGGCCCCTGGGACTGGACCCCGGTTTGTTTGGCGGGATTCTTCCCATTGACATGGGTGGTTATCCCCTGGCGATGGATTTGGCAGACAATGCGCAAATTGGACGATTTTCCGGAATTTTGGTTGCAGCAATCTTTGGCTGCACCATCATTTTCACCATCCCCGTGGGATTAGGCACCATAAAACCGGAAGATCAGCCCTGGTTTATCAAAGGTATTCTGCTGGGTCTGGCGGTGATGCCTGCGCCGCTGCTGATTGGCGGTATTGCCTGCGGGCTTCCCGTTTCTACCGCACTTATTAGCATATTACCCATTGCCACGCTGTGTCTGCCGCTATTTTGGGGATTGCTCCGATGCCCGCAAAAAACCGCTCATGGATTTCAAGTTTTGGCAAAGTGGATTCAGAAAGCAGCCATTCTGGGGCTGACCCTTGGCGCTGTTCAGCATCTGACCGGCACTTCCCTGCTGAAAAGTCTCACCCCTTTGTCAGAAGCCATGGAAGTGGTCTGCTCCATCGCCATTGCCGTGCTGGGCAGCATGCCTCTGGCGGAGCTGATTCAGCAGGTGCTGAAAGTTCCCTTTGGCTGGATTGGCAAACACACCGGGCTTAATGCCGCCAGCACCACCGGACTGCTCGTGGGCGTGGTCAGTGTGGTTCCCGCACTTGCCATGATTCCCCGTATGGATAACCGTGGGAAAGTGGTAATCGGGGCGTTTCTTGTCTGCGGCGCTTCCACTTTTGCTGCCCATCTGGGCTTTGCCGTAGCAGAAGAGCCAGAGCTGATTCCGGCGCTGCTGCTTGCCAAACTGCTGGGCGGCGTTCTGGGTATTATTTTGGCTCTGATTGTTACAGGAAAGCAAAAATGTTCTTCCTAACCGCAAAAAAGCGGCAGCGAAAATTCGCTGCCGCTTCCCTTTTTACATATCGTAGATGCCCATAATCAGAATGCCGGCGAAGGTAACGGCGATGCACAGATAGTGCTTCCAGCTCAGCTTTTCCTTCAGGAACAGGCGGCTCCACAGGACGGAGGCCATGCAGTAGGAGGAAATAATGGGCGCTGCCAGTGCAGACTCGCCGCTGGCCAGGGCGTAGATTTAAGTCAGCTGACCGGCGGTTTCAAATCCGGCGCCCAAATATTTGGGCAATTCCATTTTGGGAACCAGCTTCTGCTTCTTGACGATGACCGTGTAAACAAAGCAAACAATACCTGCCGCCAGGAAGGTCAGCTCGTAGGCTACGTTGGCGGAATCCTCATTCATGGTTTCCAGCACCAGATCGTCGGCAAAGGTACCGGCGGCATCCAGCAGGCAATAGGCAATGGGCAGAGCCAAGGCCAGCCAGGATTTGGCATACTTATAATTGGATGCTTCCTGACGGGCCGCCCGGAGGGTTTCATCCTCATTGGCTTCCACAAAGCCCAAGCCAATGACACCGGCGCAGGCCAGGACGATTGCCAGGTACTGGGGCGCTTCCATAGCCTCCGCCGTACCGCTGACAATGGCAATGACGGCAACCAGAGCGCCGGAAGCGTTACAGATGGGAGAAGAAATGGACAGTTCAATGTAGCGAAGTCCCACATAGCCCAATGTCATGGAGCCGATATACAGCAGGCTCACAGGCAGATAGGTCAAAATCACATTCCAGGAAATCTCCACACCGTTGACAAAAACCATATACCCGGCATGCAGGCCCATCACCAGGCCCACAGCCATCACCATCTTAAACTGGCTGTATTTGTCTCTGGCATCCCGGCAGCCGATTTTGGAGAAAAAGTCCGACCCGGACCAGCACAGCAACGTGATAATGGAAAACCAAAACCAAGTCATTTTCTTACCTCTCAAATTTCTCTAGGATAGCGCGGCAATAGCCCAATTATAAGGTAACCAGTCCCGCATCCACCATTTTCTGCAGGCTCATCAGGATGCCCAACTTGGCATGATTCCAGGTCAGACCGCCCTGGAAATAAACCGCGTAAGGCGGACGGATGGGGCCGTCGGCAGACAGTTCAATGGAGCTTCCCTGAACGAAGGCACCGGCTGCCATAATCACCTTGTCATTGTAGCCGGGCATATCCGACGGATAGGGCGTAGCGAAGGAATCCACAGGCGCCGCAGCCTGAATGCCCTTGCAGAAGGCAACCATGCCTTCCTCGCTGCCCAGTTCCACTGCCTGGATGATATCATGACGGCTCTCGGCGGCGCTGGGAACGCAGCGGAAGCCCAGAGGCTCGTAGAGGTTGGCCGCAAACACCGCGCCCTTTTCCGCACCGGCCACTACCGTGGGTGCCAGGAAGAAACCCTGGTACAGCGCCGGCATCAGGCCCAGGTTTGCACCCACTTCCTGACCCAAACCGGGGGCAGAAAGCCGGTAAGCGCACCGCTCCACACATTCCTTGGTTCCGCAGATATAGCCGCCGATGGGGGCAAGACCGCCGCCGGGATTCTTAATCAGGCTGCCCACTGTCATGTCGGCACCTACGTCGGAAGGCTCCCGGGTTTCCACAAATTCGCCATAGCAGTTGTCCACCATCACCAGCACATCGGGCTTGATCTGCTTGCAGAAGGCAATCAGCTCCCCAATCTGGGTCACGGAGAAGGTAGGACGGGTGGCATAGCCTTTGGAGCGCTGAATGGTAATCAGCTTGGTCTTTTCATTGATGGCTTTGCGGATGCCTTCGTAGTCAAAGGTGCCGTCGCTGAGCAGATCCACCTGCCGGTATGTGACACCATACTCAGCCAGAGAGCAGGGGCTTTTGCGAATGCCGATGACCTCCTGCAAGGTATCATAGGGCATACCCACAGGAGAGAGCAGCTCATCTCCCGGCAGCAGGTTTGCGCTGAGGGCCACTGTCAGCGCGTGGGTGCCGCAGGTGATCTGAGGCCGCACCAGCGCCGCTTCGGTATGAAATACGTCGGCATAGACCCGTTCCAGGTTGTCCCGACCGAAGTCGTCATAGCCATAACCGGTGGTCGCCGCAAAGCAGGCTGCGGACACCCGGTTTTTCTGCATGGCCCACAAAACTTTGGCCTGGTTATGCTCTGCCACCTGGTCGATGGCTGCAAAGCGTTCTTTGAGAGATTCCAGCACCTTTTCTCCACGGGCGTAAACCGCCGGGGAAATGCCCATTGTCTGATATAATTCCAGTAATTCTTCCATGATTTCAATCCTCTTTTTTCACAGTATTCAAAATTTCCGTTGCCAAATCATTCAGCACTTCCGGGCGAGAAACAATCAGCCCCGTCTCTTCTTCCCCTACCAGCAGGAGGGTATCTCCCGGTTTGATGCCGAGAAGTTCTCTGGCTTCCTTGGGAATCACAATCTGCCCCCGATCGCCAACCTTGGCTGTGCCGAAAACTCGCTGGGGCTTTCCCTGGCCGAGTATGTGCTTGCCTCCAGGCATAGCATCCCTTCTTCCTTAGAAAATCACATTTTTCATACTTTTCACATCGGCGAATTATACAAAATTCCGCTTCGGTTGTCAATACCGAAGCGGAAAAATTTGGCTATTCTGTCAGTATGGTCATTGCGTTGGTATACTTATCCTTCCAGGCTTTCAGTCGGGCCGTGGGAAGGTCAGTTCCCATGCAGCGGGTCTGATCCAGGTTATGGGCAAGATCTGCCAGTTTGACCCGAACCGCCACCGGGTTTTGCCGAATCCGGCGGATATAGGAACGGTAATCCTCCCCTTCCCCACGGGTCAGCAGGCAAACCGCCTCCACCACCGGCTGGGGAAATTCCCGGGACAGTTCCTCCGGGGTAACCGGCGTGTCCTCCAGAACATCGTGGAGCAGGGCCACACAGCAGGAAATCTCTTCCTCCATCTGCTCCGCTACATGGATGGGATGGAAAATATACGGAACCCCATCATCGTCCAGCTGCCCGTGATGTGCCTGGTAGGCGAATCGCATGGTCTTGTTTGTCAGCGGCGTGTAGATCATCAGTCATCCCGACGCCGTCCGCCAAAAATGGCGATCAAGCGCAGCAGCTGTGCCAGAGAAACAGCGGTAGCCGCCACATAGGTCAGCGCCGCAGCAGTCAGGGTTTTTTTCGCTCCCTGCTGCTCTTCCGGGGTAAGGATTCCTCCGTCCTCAATGGCCTGCAGCGCACGGCGGCTGGCATTGAACTCCACCGGCAGAGTCACGATCTGGCCTACTACTGCCAGGGAGAACAGGATAACACCCAGTCCAAAAAGAGGCTGGGAGTAAAGAAACAGGCCCAGGATGATCAGAATAATGGACAGCTGGGAACCGATGTTGCACACCGGAATGATAGCTGTCCGCAGCTTGATGGGGCCGTAGCCCTGGGCGTACTGGACCGCAT
The DNA here is from genome assembly GCA_900554625.1 of uncultured Eubacteriales bacterium. Lineage (GTDB taxonomy): Bacteria > Bacillota > Clostridia > Oscillospirales > Oscillospiraceae > Faecousia. Next base: position 6,807 of record USHP01000097.1, read on the forward strand.
GGCCAGCCTCATGGGCGGCCACGCCCACCGAAGCAATGCTGGTGGAGTTATAGACCGCATCGGACAGACGGATCACATTGCTGCGGGGGTCATAGTGATCACTGAGCCTGCCCGCCACACGCTCGATCCGCACGTCGTACACGCCGTGGGCGCGAAGCACAGCCTCTGCCGCTTGGGCCCCGGTAAATCCACGGGTGCTGCCCACCCGGGAATAGCGGTTAAAGGTGGAGGACACATTGATCTGGGCCAGCAGGGCGATGAGCATGGCGGGCACCAGGAGCATCCAGTAATAGGGGTCATAGTAGTAGAA
>USHP01000098.1 GCA_900554625.1 uncultured Eubacteriales bacterium
GGCGACAATGTGGTGCGCTGCATCGCCATGTCCTCCACGGACGGCCTGCAGCGTGGTGCGGAGGCTGTAGATACCGGCGCTCCCATTTCCGTACCTGTAGGCGAGGAATGCTTGGGCCGTGTGTTCAACCTGCTGGGTCAGCCCATTGACAATAAAGAACCTGTCAAGGGCAGCGACCAGTGGCCCATTCACCGTCCCGCACCTTCCTACGAAGAGCAGCAGCCGGCAACGGAAATTCTGGAAACCGGCATCAAGGTCATCGACCTGATCTGCCCCTACGCCAAGGGCGGTAAAATCGGCCTATTCGGCGGCGCCGGTGTCGGCAAAACCGTTCTGATTCAGGAGCTGATTTACAACATCGCCACCGCCCACAACGGTTATTCCGTCTTTACCGGCGTTGGTGAGCGTACCCGTGAGGGCAACGACCTGTACAACGAAATGACCGAGTCCGGCGTTATCTCCAAAACCGCCATGGTCTTCGGTCAGATGAACGAGCCCCCAGGAGCCCGTATGCGGGTTGGCCTGAGCGGTCTGACCATGGCAGAGTACTTCCGTGATGTGAAGCATCAGGACGTGCTGCTGTTCATTGACAACATCTTCCGTTTCACCCAGGCCGGTTCTGAGGTTTCTGCTCTGCTGGGCCGTATGCCTTCCGCCGTTGGCTACCAGCCTACCCTGGCAACGGAAATGGGCGCCCTGCAGGAGCGTATCACCTCCACCAAGGACGGCTCCATCACCTCCGTTCAGGCAGTTTATGTGCCTGCTGACGATCTGACTGACCCGGCTCCTGCCACCACCTTCGCCCACCTGGACGCCACCACCGTTCTGGACCGTGGTATTTCCTCCCTAGGTATCTACCCTGCTGTGGACCCCCTGGACTCCTCTTCCCGTATCCTGACCCCGGAGATTCTGGGCACCGAGCATTACGAAACCGCCCGTGCCGTCCAGAGCATCCTCCAGCGGTACAAGGAACTGCAGGACATCATCGCCATCATGGGTATGGACGAACTGAGCGAAGAAGACAAGCTGACGGTTAACCGCGCCCGTAAGGTGCAGCGTTTCCTCAGCCAGCCCTTCCACGTTGCCGAGCAGTTCACCGGCTATCAGGGCAAGTACGTTCCTCTGAAGGAAACCATCCGCAGCTTCAAGGAAATCATTGAAGGCAAGCACGATGACATCCCCGAATCTTACTTCCTCTTTGCCGGCTCCATCGACGAGGTGGTTGCCAAGTTCCGGGGCGGTGAGAAGGCATGACACCCTTCCATCTGAAAATTGTCTCTCCCGACGGCCTGCTCTTTGACGGCCAGGCGGAGGAACTGATTGTCCGGACCACCAATGGCGACGTGGCCATCCTGGCACGGCACATCAACTATGTGGCTGCCCTGGGAATGGGGCGGGCCGTGGTGATTGCCGACGGCAAACGGCGTACCGCTGCCTGTATCGGCGGCATGCTCAGTGTGGTAGACGGCGAAGTGACTCTGGTCCCCACCACCTTTGAGTGGGCGGATAAGATCGACCTGAACCGTGCAGAGGCTTCCCTCCAACGTGCCAATCAGGTACTTCACGACCAAAACGCCTCGGATACAGACATCAAACTGGCAGAAGCCCGGCTGCATCGGGCCTTGGTTCGCAAGAACGTTGCCTCCCATAAGTAAAGTTTCCCCCGGCATCCTCTGGATGCCGGGAAACTTATATCCCAAGCGCACTCCCATATCCGTAAAGGAGCAAATGACCATGAACCAAAACGAGATTACACAAATTTTTGCCGACACCGCATATGTCCGCACCGGCGGCAGTCCCCAGGAATTGAAAACAGCCGAGTATCTGCGTGACCAGGTTGCCAAAATGGGCATGAAAGCAGAAATCCTCCCCTTCGACGTTCCCATGTCCCAGATTCAGGAAGCTGTATTTCTGGCTGACGGAATCGAGATTCCCTGCAAGGGTTACCTGTGCGCCGGAAGCAGCACGGTGGAAGCGCCGTTTTACTATCTGGCCAATACCGACAAGTATTCCCTGAGCCAGTGCCAGGGTAAGATCGTCATGATTGACGGCTACCTGGGGTACTGGATCTACCAGGATCTGCTGGAAAACGGAGCTGTAGGCTTCGTCACCTACGACGGAAATGCCAATTATGCCGACCGGGACATTGACCAGCGGGAACTGCGCAGCTATGTGCATAAAGGCAGCCGGATTCCCGGCGTTAATATCAACGCAAAGGATGCCGTCGCTCTGATTGCCAAGGGCGTCACCACTGCCAAAATTATCCTGCAGCAGGAGGAAACCACCGGAAAGTCTCACAATGTCCTGCTGGAAATGCCGGGTGAAACAGAGGAATACATAATCTTCACCGCCCACTACGACTCCACCTCTTTGTCCCAGGGTGCCTATGACAACATGTCCGGAAGCATCGGCTTGTTGGCCATTGCCCAGGCCTTTGCTGGAAAGCCCCACCGTTACACCCTGCGTTTTCTCTGGTGCGGCAGCGAGGAACGGGGCCTGCTGGGTTCCAAGGCCTATTGTGAAGCAGCCACGAATCTTAACAAGTGCGTGCTGAATATCAACCTGGATATGATCGGCTGCATCATGGGTAAATTTATTTACTGCGTCACTGCAGAGGAGAAGCTGTGTCACTATATCGCCTACATGGCCAGCGAACTGGGCTTCGGCATCACCGGTACACAGGATGTGTACTCCAGCGATTCCACCCCTTTTGCTGATCGCGGCATTCCGGCTGTCTCCTTTGCCCGGGATGCACCCAATAATACCGCAACCATTCACAACCGCTACGACACCATGGCGCTTATGAGCCCAGAGCAGATGGAAAAGGACATTGGCTTCCTGATTGCCTTTGCCCAGAGAATGGCAAACGCCAAGCGCTGCCCGGTCAGCCGGGAAATCCCGGAGAATGTCAAGGAAAAGCTGGACATTTACCTGCTTCGCAAGCGCAAAGAAAGCTAATCAAAACCGAAATTGGGGAGAGCTACGCTCTCCCCTTCTTTTGTTTTCTACTCCCCGTCAATCTGCACAAATTCCGTCACAATTTATTCACATTTTCAGCCGCACTGCTAATTGTTTTCCCTATGCAACGTGCTACAATAAGCGTGTATTCTATTCGCTTTCCCAACGATAAAGAAAGAAAGGTAGAAAATATGTTGCAAAAAGTTTTTAAACTGACAGAAAACGGCACCACTGTCAAAACTGAGGTGGTGGCAGGCCTGACCACCTTCATGACCATGGCCTACATCATCGCCCTGAACCCCAACCTGCTCACCGGCTTCGGTGCGGAAGGCGCTGAGCTTTGGAACGGTGTATTCCTGGCCACCTGCCTGGCTTCCGCTGTGGGTATGTTCTGCATGGCATTCCTGGCCAACAAGCCCTTTGCCATGGCTCCCGGCATGGGCCTGAACAGCTTCTTTGCTGTGGTCGTTGGCAACATCGTGGCTCTGACCGGCATGAGCTATCTGGCCTCCTTCCAGGCTGCTCTGGTAATCATCCTGGTGGAAGGCATTGTGTTTCTGGTTCTGTCTGTGCTGAATATCCGTGAGAAGATCGTGGATTCCATCCCTCTGGGCATTCGTCTGGGCATCTCCCCTGCCATCGGCCTGATGCTGATGAACATCGGCCTGGGCTCCAACGTTGGTGTCTATGCCGAGGGCAACGGTTTCACCACTCCCTTCTATGTGATGCGGGACTTCTTCGGCGCTCTGACCCCCAGCGTTCTGCAGAACAACATGGGTGACGTGGGTTACGCCACCATGGTTCTCACTGTCGTTACCATGTTCGTCGGTCTGTTCGCCATTGTGGGCATGGCAAAGCGGGGTGTCAAGGGTGCTGTGCTCTTCGGCATGCTGATTGCTTCCGTGATTTACTGGGCAGGCTCCTTCCTGTTCCTGGGCACCAATCCCTTCGCTTCCCTGGCAACCGCCTCTTTCCTGCCCCCCTTCGCTGACATGTTCAGCACCACCTTCTTCAAGTTCAACTTCCAGGGTTTTGTAGACATTGGCTGGTTCACGGTCATTACCCTGACCATCACCTTCTGCATCATCGACATGTTTGACACCATCGGCACCCTGGTGGGCACCGCTTCCCGGGCTGGCATGGTAGACGAAAACGGCAACATGCCCAACATGAAAGAAGCTCTGCTGTCCGACGCCATTGGCACCATTGCCGGTGCCTGCAGCGGTACTTCCACCGTCACCACCTTCGTCGAGTCCGCTTCCGGTGTAGAGGCTGGCGGACGAACCGGTCTGACTGCCTTTGTCACCGGCTTGATGTTCCTGGCCTGCATCTTCATTGCCCCCATTGCCGCCATCATCCCCGCCGCTGCTACTTCCTCCGCCCTGATTTATGTAGGCATCCTGATGCTCCAGGGTCTGAAGAATGTGAACTTCGAGGATATGGATCAGATGGTTCCCGTTTCTCTGATGCTGATCGGCATGCCCATCTCCGGCTCCATTGGTCACGCCATCGGCATTGGCCTGATTTCCTACACCATTATGAAAGTCTTCAGCGGGAAGGCCAAGGATGTTTCCATCCTGACTTATGCCATTTCCGCACTGTTCCTGGTGAAGTTCTTCCTGGCAGTGTAATTTATAACAATCCTTTGGGGAGGGCAAACGCCCTCCCTGTTTTTTATGCAAAAAAGCGAACCGATTTGCTCGGTTCGCCTTTTACGGATTGTCTTACAGGTCGCAGTTGCCCACGGTTCTGGGGAAAGGAATGGCGTCGCGGATGTTGCCGATACCGGTCAGGTACATAACGCAGCGCTCAAAGCCCAAGCCGAAACCGGCATGGCGGGTAGAGCCGTACTTGCGCAGATCCATGTAGAATCCGTAATCCTCCGGCTTCATGCCCAGCTCCTCAATGCGGTTTTTCAGGATTTCGTAGTTGTCCTCACGCTGAGAGCCGCCGATGATCTCGCCGATGCCAGGCACCAGGCAGTCCATAGCCGCTACCGTCTTTCCGTCGGGGTTCAGCTTCATGTAGAAGGCCTTGATTTCCTTGGGATAGTCGGTGACGAATACAGGCTTCTTGAACACCACTTCCGTCAGGTAGCGCTCGTGCTCGGTCTGCAGGTCGCTGCCCCAGTGGACAGGATACTCGAACTGGTCGTTGTGCTGCTCCAGCAGAGCAACTGCCTCAGTGTAGGTAATCCGGCCGAAATCGCTGGTCAGGATGTGGTTCAGCCGATCCAGCAGGCTCTTGTCCATAAACTGGTTGAAGAAGGCCATTTCCTCCGGAGCGTGCTCCAGAACGTAGGAAATGATATACTTGATCATGTCCTCGGCCAGACGCATATCGTCGTCCAGGTCGGCAAAGGCGATTTCCGGCTCGATCATCCAGAACTCCGCGGCATGGCGGGTGGTGTTGGAGTTCTCCGCACGGAAGGTGGGGCCGAAGGTGTAGACATTGCGGAAGGCCATGGCAAAGGTCTCGGCGTTCAGCTGGCCGGACACCGTCAGGTTGGTGGGCTTGCCATAGAAGTCCTTGCTGTAGTCCACTGCTCCGTCCTCGGTCTTTGGCACATTGTTCAGGTCCAGAGTGGTTACCTGGAACATTTCACCGGCGCCCTCGCAGTCGGAACCGGTAATCAGCGGGGTATGGACATAGACAAAATCCCGGTCCTGGAAGAACTGGTGAATGGCCATGGCAGCCAGGCTGCGGACACGGAACACGGCCTGGAAGGTGTTAGTCCGGGGACGCAGATGGGTGATGGTCCGCAAAAATTCCATGGAATGGCGCTTAGGCTGCAGGGGATAGTCGCCGGTGGAAGGGCCTTCTACCGTGATAGAAGTGGCCTGAATCTCAAAGGGCTGCTTGGAATCCGGAGTCAGCTCCAGAGTGCCCTTGACAATCAGGGCAGCGCCGATATTGATCTTGGAAATTTCCTGGAAATTCTCCAGGGTATCATTATAAACCACCTGAACCGGCGTAAAATAGGTGCCGTCATTCAGGACGATAAAACCAAACTGCTTGCTGGGACGGCGATTTCGCACCCAGCCGCCGATCTGCACTTCCTGACCGGCATAACGCTCTGTGTTCTTGAACAGCTCACGGACGGTGATTAGTTCCATAGGGAATCCCTCTCCTTTTGCTCGAAATATAGTTAAGTATACGCCAATTGGGAAGATATTACAAGAGGAAAAAGAGGTTTTTGTAGAAAATATTCAAATATTTCTCTCTTTGCCTGCAATCTGCTGCCCGTCCGACTCCGGCCCCTGCCGGATCAGCTGCAGCTTTTCCTGCCGGGTCATGGATTTGATGCAGCACTCCCGTTTCAGCGCCTGGCTGTGGGAGCCGCAGCATTCCTGGTATACCAGGCTCAGAGGACACCTGCTGCGGGTATACTTGGCTCCCCGGCCTGACCGGTGAGCCTGAAGCCGCTTTTCCACATCGGTACTGATGCCTGTATAGAGGGTATCGTCTGCGCAGCGCAGGATGTACACATACCAAACAGATTCCACGGTTTCCTCCTGATGACAGCAATCGCCCAGAGCCGCAGCTCCGGGCGATACAACGCCGATTAGCCCTTGCCGTTACGCTTCAGCAGGCCGTATTTCACGTCCCACAGTTTCTGGCTCAGGTCAACATAGTAGGTCTGGGGATTGTCAAAGCGCTTGACTTCGTCCCACAGGGTATCCACCTGCTGGCGGCAGTAGGTGCGGATTTCCTCCAGGCTGGGCAGCCGGTACACCAGCTCGCCGTTCTTGAAAATGGGAACCTGCAGCTCCTTGGCGGTAAAATTGTACACCCGCTTGGTTTTCCAGGTTGCGTCGGGGTCGAAGATTTCCATGTCCTTGCTGTCATCCACGGTTTCATCATAAACCGTCAGATAGTCGGCAATGGCCTTGCCGGTATCGTTGGCGTAGAAGCGGTAAAGCTTCTTATAGTGGGGATTGGTAATCTTGCCCACGTTTTCGGAAATCTTGATCTTGGGCACCACGGTGCCGTCGGCTTCCTCCACCGCAACCAGCTTGTAAACGCCGCCGAACACCGGCTCGCTCTTAGCGGTAATCAGCCGCTCGCCTACGCCGAACAGGTCGATCTGGGCACCCTGACGGAGGATGTCCCGGATGATATACTCGTCCAGGGAGTTGGACACGGA
>USHP01000099.1 GCA_900554625.1 uncultured Eubacteriales bacterium
GCGGTGGATTCCTCCGTTGGCGGAAAGACCGCCATTGATCTGCCCGCAGGGAAAAATCTGGCAGGTGCTTTCTACCAGCCCAGCCTGGTGCTGTGCGATACGAATGTACTGGCTTCCCTGCCCGAGGATGTGTTCCGGGATGGATGTGCGGAAGTCATCAAATATGCCATTCTTTACGATGAAGCTATGTTTTCCAGCCTGGAACAGACAGGATTGGACTTTGACTGGGAACAGATCATCACCCGCTGTGTCCAGCTGAAGCGGGATGTGGTGATGGTAGACGAGTTTGATACCGGCGCCCGGATGAAGCTGAATCTGGGCCACACAGTGGGCCACGGAATCGAAGCAAAAAGCCACTTTTCCATCTCCCACGGAAAAGCCGTGGCTATGGGGACTGCCATTGTCACCAGAGCCGCCGCTGCCATGGGAATGTGCCCGGACGCAGACTGCAGGAGAATTGTTGCTCTTTTGCAGCAGTTTGGCCTTCCTGTTGCCACCGAGTACAGCGCATCGGACTTGTTCCAGTATGCACTGTCCGACAAAAAGCGCTCCGGCGGCAGTGTCAATTTGATTCTTCCCCGCTCCATCGGCGACTGCGCCATTGTTCCCACGCCGGTGCAGCAGATGGAATCCTGGATACAGGCAGGTCTTTGATATGGATATCACCATCACACCCAGCAGATTATCCGGAACGGTAAGAGCCATCGCTTCCAAATCTCAGGCCCATCGTTTGCTGATCTGCGCCGCCTTTGCCGATGAACCCACGGAACTTCTCTGCGCCCAAACCAACCGGGATATGGACGCCACGGCGGATTGTCTCAATGCCCTGGGAGCAAAAATCATCCGCACTTCTTCCGGTTATCAGGTTACTCCCCTTTTGCAGGTTCCCAAAACGGCGCAGCTGCATTGTCACGACAGCGGATCAACCTTGCGGTTTCTGCTGCCGGTTGCCGGTGCCCTGGGCGTAGATACCACCTTTTTCCTGGAAGGCAGACTTCCTCAGCGCCCTTTGTCTCCTCTTTGGGAGGAAATGGAACGGATGGGATGCCGTCTGTCCAAGCCTACTCCCGAAGCCATCCGCTGTCAGGGTAGGCTGCGTGCCGGAGACTACGTGATCGATGGCGGAGTTTCCAGTCAATTTATTACGGGGCTGCTGTTGGCGGCAACCCAGATGTCCGGCGTCAGCCAGCTGCACCTGACAGGTAAGGTAGAGTCCCGGCCTTATATCGCTATGACTCAGGAAGCTATGGCTACGTTTGGCTGTGACAGCCAGGACTATCGCATCGCAGGCGGAGCTTCCCTCCATTCTCCGGGACGTGTTCAGGTAGAAGGTGACTGGAGCAATGCCGCATTCTTCTTGGCGGCTCGGGCTTTGGGAAATGATGTAGCCGTGGAGAACTTGAATTACGCTTCTGCCCAAGGTGATCGGGCTGTTCAGCAGCTTCTTCCGGCGTTGAAGGAACATACCATCATAGATGCCTCGGATATCCCGGATTTGGTTCCCATTCTGGCAGTAGTTGCCGCTTGCAATCAGGGTGCCAAGTTTACCGGCATTCGGCGGCTGCGGCTGAAAGAGTCCGACCGGGTAGCATCTGTGATCGCCATGCTCACCGCCCTGGGCGGGAAGGCAGAGGCTACAGAAGATGCCCTCACCGTTTACGGGACCGGCCTGACAGGAGGTATTGTGGACAGCTGCAACGATCATCGCATTGCCATGTCTGCTGCCATTGCTGCAACGGTTTGCAAGCAGCCGGTTACCATATTGGGCGCGCAGTGCGTAGAAAAATCCTATCCCCACTTTTTCGGGGAATATAGCCGGTTAGGAGGAAATTATGAGCAGTACCTACGGTGAAAATCTAAAATTGTCTATTTTTGGCCAATCCCATGGCCCTGCCATCGGGATGACGTTGGACGGCATTCCGGCAGGCCTGGAGGTAGATTTTGACAAGCTTCAAGCCTTTCTCAACCGCCGGGCACCGGGACAGAATTCCTGGTCCACTCCCCGAAAGGAAGAAGATCGGCCGGAATTTTTGTCCGGCATCTTGGACGGCTTTACCTGCGGCGCCCCCATTGCCGCGGTAATCTACAACAAAAATACCCGTTCCGGAGACTACGCCAATCTGAAAGACTGTCCTCGGCCCGGGCACGCCGACTATACGGCCCAGGTAAAATATGGAGGTTTTCAGGATGCAGCTGGCGGCGGGCATTTTTCCGGACGACTCACCGCTCCCCTGTGCATCGCCGGCGGTCTGTGCAAGCAGTGGCTGGAGCAGCGGGGAATTCAGATTGGTGCCCGGATTTTCCGCATTGCCGGCAGCAGCCGAGAGGATGAGGCGCTTCCGATGCACGGCATTCCTCAAATTTGCGACGACTTTCCCGTGGTCAATCCGGAGGCTGGATTGGCCATGCGTCAGAGCATCGAGCAGGCCCGGAAAGATGCAGACAGTGTTGGCGGGGAAATCGACTGCGTTGTTACCGGGCTGCCTGCAGGAATCGGAGAGCCCATGTTTGGCGGCGTTGAGAGCCGGATTGCCCAGATTGTCTATGGCATTCCGGCGGTAAAGGGACTGGAGTTTGGCGCTGGGTTTGCGGCAGCCCGAATGCGGGGCAGCCAGTGCAACGACGCCTTTACCGCCGCGCATGGTACGATTCAAACCATTACCAACCACTGCGGCGGCATTTTAGGGGGCATCACCAACGGCATGCCGCTAACCTTCCGGGTGGCGGTGAAACCTACCCCTTCCATTGCTTCGCCCCAGCAAAGCGTAAATTTGAGCCAAATGACAAATCAGCAGCTGAACATTCAGGGCAGACACGACCCCTGCATTGTCCCCAGAGCCGTTCCGGTGGTGGAAGCGGCCGCTGCCATTGCAATTTTTGATATGATTTTGGGCAATACCCAGGCAGACAGGAGGAAATAATCCATGGAACTGAAGGAATTACGGCAGGAAATTGATAAAATCGACGACTCTCTGGTCGAGCTTTTCCGAGCTCGAATGGAAGTAGCCGCGAAAATTGCTGACTGCAAAAAGGAAGAAGGCATTCCCATTCTGGTCCCTGCCCGGGAGCGGGAAAAATTGCAGGATGTGGCTCAGAAGGCCGGGCCGGAAATGGCAAATTACACCCGGGTACTGTACTCCATGCTCTTTGAGCTGAGCCGCAGCTACCAAAGCAAGCGCAGCGGCTCTGTCAGCCCGCTGTACGACGCCATTACCCGTTCCATTGAGCAGACACCCAAACTCTTCCCCCAGGCTCCCATGGTGGCCTGTCAGGGCGTGGAGGGTGCTTACTCTCAGATTGCCTGCGAGAAGATTTTCAAAAACCCCTTTATTTTCTACTTCAAGAACTTCGAGGCAGTGTTCAACGCCATCGACCAGGGTATGTGCCAGTACGGTATCCTGCCCATTGAAAATTCCACTGCCGGTTCCGTGAAAAAGGTGTACGATCTGATGATCCAGCACAATTTCTCCATTGTGCGTACCTTCCGGCTGAAAGTAGATCACAATCTGCTGGTCAATCCCGGCACTTCCCTGTCTGATATCAAAGAAATCTACTCTCACGAGCAGGCCATCAGCCAGTGCGGCGACTTCCTGCAGAGCCTGACTGGCGTCAACGTGATTCCCGTTGCCAATACGGCGCTGGCGGCGGAAATGGTAGCCCAGTCCGGGCGGAAAGATGTGGCCGCCCTGTCCAGCCGGGCCTGTGCGGAACTGTACGGCCTGGATTGCCTGGCTTCCTCCGTTCAGGACAAGGGCAACAACCGGACCCGGTTCCTCTGCATCAGCAAGAATCTGGAAATTTACCCCGGTTCCGACAAGACCAGCATCATGATGATTCTGAATCACAAACCCGGCGCTCTGTACAAGGTCCTGGCCCGGCTCTACACTCTGGGCATCAACGTCACCAAGCTGGAATCCCGTCCTATTCCCGACCGGGAATTTGAGTTCATGTTCTACTTCGATCTGGAGACCTCCATTTACTCCGAGGAATTTGTCCAGCTGATGTGCGAACTGGATGAGCTGTGCGAGGAATTCAAATATCTGGGCAGTTATACCGAGGTGGTCTGATGCAGTGCGGACTTCTGGGCAGAAAACTGGGTCACAGCTATTCGCCCCAGATTCATGGGCTTTTGGGGTCTTATTCCTATTCCCTGTTTGAAAAAGAGCCGGAAGATGTGGAAGATTTTCTGCGAAATGGGGATTTTACGGGGATAAACGTAACCATTCCCTACAAAAAGACTGTCCTTCCCTATTTGGACGAACTCTCCCCCGTTGCCCGGAAAATGGGGTGCGTCAACACCATCGTCCGTCGCAATGACGGCAGGCTCTATGGGCACAACACCGATTATTTTGGTTTTGTTTCCCTGGTTCATCACAGCTGCATCCCGGTTGCCGGGAAAAAGGTGCTGGTTCTGGGCAGCGGCGGAGCTTCCAATACGGTGGTTCACGCTCTGACGGATTTGGGTGCACTGCCGGTGGTCATTTCCCGCAGTGGGGAAAACAATTATCAGAATCTTTCCCGTCACGCCGATGCTGCTGTAATCGTAAACACAACGCCGGTGGGTATGTATCCCCAGACCGGTGTCAGTCCTCTGGATATTCAGCAGTTTCCCCATTTGGAAGGGGTACTGGATGTAGTGTACAATCCCGCCCGGACACAGCTTCTGCTGGATGCCGAAAAACTGGGACTGCCTAACGAAAATGGCCTGTGGATGCTGGTGGCCCAGGCGAAGGAAGCGGCAGAGTATTTTACCGGAACAAAGATTTCTGATACTGTTATCGAAACCATCCACCGCAAGCTTTCCGCCCAGATGCAAAATATCATCCTCATCGGCATGCCCGGGTGCGGAAAAAGCACCGTTGGAAGCCTGCTCGCCCAAGATTTGGGGCGGGTCTTTGTAGATGCCGATGCAAAAATCGTAGAACTGGCTGGGAAATCCATCCCGGAGATTTTCGCTCAGGATGGAGAAGAAGCCTTCCGGAAGTGGGAAACCCAGGTTCTTTCAGAGTTGGGAAAGCAATCCGGCCTGATTATCGCCACTGGCGGCGGGTGTGTCACCCGGGAGCGTAATTACAAGTTGCTGCACCAGAACGGACAGATTTTCTGGCTGAAGCGGAACCTGGATACGCTGCCCACAGATGGGCGGCCCCTTTCCCAGGCCAATCGGCTGGCAGACATGTATGAATCCCGGAAGGGGCAATATCAGGCATTTGCGGATTTTGTCATCGACAACAATGGAAGCAGTGAGGAAACTGTTGCCGCCATTTTGTCCCATTGGGAGGAAAGAACATGAAAATTCTGGTAATCAACGGTCCCAACATCAACATGCTGGGGATTCGGGAACCGGGAATCTACGGCAAAAGCAGCTTTTCGGATTTGCTGAAGCTTCTGGAGGAGACTGCACAGGCCGAAAATCTGGAGATTGAACAATTCCAGTCCAATCACGAAGGCGCCATCGTGGATGAAATCCAGCGCGCCTACGGGGTTTTTGATGGCATTGTCATCAACCCGGCCGCCTACACCCACACCTCCGTAGCCATTCTGGATGCCCTGAAAGCCGTTTCCATCCCGGCAGTGGAAGTCCACATTTCCGATGTAGATTCCCGGGAAAGCTTTCGGCAAATTTCCTACGCCGGTCTTGCCTGCTGCAAAACCATCAAAGGTCATGGACTGGAAGGATATCGGGAAGCTATTCTCTACTTAAAAGACCTGTTGGGCGGAAAAATTGCATAGAAAAAGCGCAGAGGATTTTTCCTCTGCGCTTTCTTGTTTTGCTTACAGATGCAAAACCCGATCCTTGATTTCCTGGGTTCTGCCCTGGTTCCAGAACTGGGTTCCGATATAGCCGCAGGTACGGCGGGCAACGTTCATCTTGCTCTGATCCTTGTTGCCGCACTGGGGGCATACCCAAATCAGCTTACCGTCGTCTTCCTGAATGCTGATTTCTCCATCAAAGCCGCATTCCTGGCAGTAGTCCGACTTGGTGTTCAGTTCGGCGTACATGATGTTGTCATAGATAAACTGCATCAGCTCCAGAACTGCGTCAATATTGTTCTGCATATTGGGCACTTCCACATAGCTGATAGCACCGCCGGGAGACAGCTGCTGGAACTCTGCCTCAAAAGCCAGCTTGGTAAAGGCATCGATCTCTTCGGAGACATGGACATGGTAGGAGTTGGTGATATAGCTCTTGTCCGTGATGCCGGGGATGATGCCGAAACGGCTCTGCAGGCACTTGGCAAATTTGTAGGTGGTGGACTCCAAGGGGGTTCCATACAGGGAGAAGTCAATGTTATGCATGGCTTTCCACTGCTTGCAGGCATCGTTCATGTGCTGCATGACATGCAGTGCAAAGGGCTTGGCCTCTTCGTCGGTATGGGATCTTCCGGTCATGTACTTGACACACTCGTAAAGTCCCGCATAGCCCAGAGAAATGGTGGAGTAGCCGCCGTAGAGCAGCTTGTCGATGGGCTCTCCCTTTTCCAGACGAGCCAGGGCGCCGTACTGCCACAAAATGGGGGCTGCATCGGACAGGGTGCCCTTCAGCCGCTCATGACGGCACATCAGCGCCCGGTGGCACAGCTCCAGCCGCTCGTCAAAAATCTGCCAGAACTTGTCCATATCCTTTCCGGAGGACAGGGCCACGTCCACCAGGTTGATGGTAACCACACCCTGATTGAATCGGCCGTAGTACTTGGGCTGGTTGGTTGCCGGGTCCACATAGGGGGTCAGGAAGGAGCGACAGCCCATGCAGGTATAGCAGTGGCCTTCGCCGTTCTTGTCCACCTTCAGTTCCAGCATCTTCTTCTCAGAGATATAGTCCGGAACCATCCGCTTGGCGGTGCACTGGGCAGCCAAACGGGTCAGGTAGAAATAGGGGGTACCCTCCCGGACATTGTCCTCTTCCAGAACATAAATCAGCTTGGGGAAAGCGGGGGTAATCCACACGCCCTTCTCGTTCTTAACGCCTTCATAGCGCTGACGCAGGGTTTCCTCGATAATCATGGCCAGGTCTTTCTTCTCCTGCTCGGATCTGGCCTCGTTCAGATACATGAACACAGTGATGAAGGGTGCCTGACCGTTG
>USHP01000100.1 GCA_900554625.1 uncultured Eubacteriales bacterium
GGGGTTGGATGCCCACTACCGTTTCCAGGAAAATTCTGCCTGGGATGCCTTCTGTGACCATAACGGATGCAGCCGCGGCTTCGCCCGTCCCGGGGATGATCTGGGACCTTTCCTGAAGTTCTCCGTTTACGGTCAAATTCGGGATGTAACGGTATCTCATCTGTTTTCCGGCAGCGAGGAAGAATGCCGGCGGATTGACCAGGTGCAGGAAATCCTCCAGCAGCGCTTCGGTGCCTGCTGTGAAGTCTTCCGGGCAGCACCCCGGATTCTGGACATCCACGCAAAAGGGGTCAGCAAGGCCCGCTCCGCCCGCCAGCTGCAGCAGAATCTGGGCCGGAAGATTCTTGTCTGCGCCGGGGATGCGGAAAATGATTTGTCCATGCTGCGCGATGCCGACTTTGCCTTCGTTCCCGGTGACGCCATCCTGGCAGACCGGTTCCCTACGGTCTGTGACTGTGCCGATGGTGCGGTAGCAGACGTGATCTACGAAAAAATCCCGGAAATTTTGCGAAAGGGTCTTGACAGATAGCGGATTCTATGGTAATATCTTCTGGCTGAATCAGCTGGTGAAGCGAATTCGCGGGTGTAGTTCAATGGTAGAACACCAGCCTTCCAAGCTGGATACGCGGGTCCGATTCCCGTCACCCGCTCCATTCGATATGCGCCAGTAGCTCAGTCGGATAGAGCAACTGCCTTCTAAGCAGTAGGTCGGGGGTTCGAATCCCTCCTGGCGTGCCATTCAGCGAATTACATATGGTGGATATGGCCTAGTTGGCTAAGGCGTCAGATTGTGGCTCTGAAGATCGTGGGTTCGAGTCCCATTATCCACCCCATAAACCGGCATCCATTAGGATGTCGGTTTTCTTTTTTCTATACATAAAATATCCCCGGACCAAATTGGTCCGGGGATGGTTTTTCAGCGATGCAGCGCCTTGCGCAGCACCGGCACAAGAATCAGAGCAATACCTCCGCCAATGAGCGCCGTGACCAGCTGAGGCCAGGCAAACATGGCAGGCAGCATCTTCAGCATGGGCTCTTTCAGGGTGCCAGCCTCCAGCAGCGGTGCGGCAGCCAGACCGCAGATGATCTTCACCACCAGCAGATACAGCACCGCAAACTTTGCCAGAGCGGCAATGATCCATGCAGCAATCTGCTTGCCCAGAACCTGACTGTCCGTTCCGGCAATCAGCCGAATCAGCACCACAAACACCGTATTGCCCACCATAATCGCCGGCACGGTTACCGCCTGGGGGGCAATGCCCAGCAGGAACGCCAGCACAGGAGAAATCACCGCAATGGTAATGCCGCTGCCCAAGCCCGTCAGCAAGGCCGCCAGGGCCAGCACCGCATTGACGCAGGAACCGGTGACAAACTGTCCAAAGCTCTTGGTGACCGACTGCAGCACAATCAGCAGCGCCAGCAGCAAAGCGGTTTCCGTAATCCAGCGAATTTTCTTATTCATAACAGTATCCTCTTTTCTTTATTCTTGTTCCCCAGCCGTCACGCCGGAGTAAGCCGTTTTTACGCTGATTCCCGTGAGGCTTCCAATCTTCCCTGCCAGGGCGGAAATGGTATCCTGGGGTGCGTCCAGGGCAATGGCGATGATGTTGACCCCCCGTTTGCGGTAAGGAATCCCCATTCGGCCAATGATGTACTCTCCATAAGTGTGGAGCATGGCGTTGAGCTGCTCCACCGCGTCCGGATTTTCCACGATAATGCTCATAACCGCTACCCGTGTTTGCATAGAACCCCTCCAAAATAAAAAATTGCCGTGACCCAACGGCACGGCAACGGCAGTATCCCCGGCAGGATACCGAGGAAGAAACACCATATTCGCACCTTTCACGCAGCGTTTTCGCTTAATGTCAGGATCACGGCATCATCATAGCACACAAGTTCTTCTTTGTCCAGCAGAACAAATGCATACAGCCTACCCCTTACCTTAGGGGCAGGCTGTATTTTGGACTTTTTACCCGGTATATTCCGGGATATAACCATTAGTTCCAGGTTTCCAGCAATTTTGTAATCCAGCGACAAAGTTTTTCACTGGACTGCTCCGCAATGCGCACCACTTCTTCATGGCTGTGCTTTCCCGTGCGCAGTCCAGTGGCCATGTTGGTAATGCAGGCAATACCCAGGGTCTTGATGCCCAGGTAGTTGGCGGCGATGGTCTCCGGCACTGTGGACATGCCGATGGCATCGCTTCCCAGGGTCTTGTACATCCGGATTTCTGCGGCGGTTTCGTAGTAGGGGCCCTGAAAGAAGGTATACACGCCGTGCTTGGTTTCTATCCCTAAGCTATCTGCCGCTGCCTTTGCCTTTTCCCGCAGCGCAGTAGAGTAGGGTTCGGACATATCCGGGAACCGGGGGCCGAACCGCTCGTTGTTTTCTCCAATCAGCGGATTGGCACCGATGGAGTTGATGAAATCATCGATAATCATCAGATCTCCCGGAGCAAATCCCGGATTGATGCCGCCGCAGGCGTTGGTGACAATCATGTTTTCAATTCCCAGCAGCTTCATCACATACACCGGATAGGCCACTTCCTTCAGGGAGAATCCTTCGTAGTAGTGAAACCTCCCCTGCAAAGCCAGAACCTTGGTCTGTCCGATTTTGCCAAAGACCAGATTGCCCGCATGACCGGCTACGGTGCTCCGGGGGAAGTGGGGAATCTGCTGATAGGGAATGGTCTTTTTCTCCGTCATGGCGTCCACGATTTTTCCAAGACCGCTGCCCAAAATCACCGCCACATCCACCTTCTGTCCCAGCTGGGACTGGATATAGTCGGCGCTTTCTTTTACCTGATCGTAAAACATTTTGATAACCTCCAAGTTTTCTATTACATCAAACGTGCTGGCCTGGTTTTCCAGGTCAGCACGCTTCCCTTATTTCACCTTCAGTTCCCGGCGTTCCTGCTTGGTCTCGGTGAACCGCTCCAACTGAGGAATCAGCAGCACGCAGATCAGCGCCGCAGTGAAGCCGCCGTTATACAGGCAGAAGCCGCCGTGCAGGTTGGGCACAGAAGTCACCAGCATGTAGTGCATGCCGCCTGCCAGAGCGCCAAACTGCCAGCCGTACTTGCTGGATACCGGGCTCAGGCCGTTGGCGTAGCACAGTCCCACGCAGATGGCCTGGGCATTGATGGCCTGGGCAAAGGTCCCGCCTGCCAGCCCCGACAGCCAGCCGAACACCACCGAGGCCAGGAAGTAACCGACCATAATGGGCCAGACATTGCCCGGGTGAGAGCCGGAGTTGCAGGTGGAGAGCATGCAGAAAATAATGCCGAAGGTCACGCCGTTGAAGGATGCTCCGATGAGATTATAGTATCCCAGGATGAACAGACCGAACACGCCCACATTCATCAGGAACACCGCATTGCCGTAAGTAGAGGAGAAATTATTCACCGCCGCCTTATCAGTCAGCAGGTGCCAGTAATCCCGGGGTTTGCATCCCAATGCCAGCGCGCCCAGTACACAAAGCCCAAAGACAATGCCGCAGAACAGATTTACCGTCAGCCGGGAAGCAACCTGAAGCTGGGCAGCATCGGCGCCGTCAGGCAGGGCAACACCCATGGTTTTGAACAGCACCGCATTCAGGAAGAACGCCGTCATGCCAATGGGCAGTGCGGCAGAATACAGGTCAAAGCCCTTGTGAATGCTGGGAGAAGCCGCCATACCCACCGGCAGGAAAAAGCCAATGACAATACCCACCAGCACAGCCACGCCGATGCCCGGCAGGTTGAAGCCCACCGCCTCAGCGTAGGGGTAGCGGATCATCAGATCCGTAATCAGCGGCGCAATACCGGTGGAGAACATCATGGCGTTGACCAGGCTGCCGAAGGATTCCTTCTTCACCAGACCGTAGAGCATCACGCCGAAAATGGTGGGCCAGATGTTCAGGATATTGATGCCCCAGGAGCAGAAACCCAGCGTCAGAACCACGGCCAGGGTAGAGACATTATTGGCCTTGCCCCGGAATACCACAAACAGCCCCAGGCAAATCAGTCCCACCAGGCCCATATTCAGGAAGGTGGCCGCATAACCGCCCACCGCAAAGTAATTGGTGGTAAGCTTGCTGGGCTGGCTGATAATCTGCCACAGACCGGAAATCATGCTGCCCCGGTCCGGCATACAAACAGCTCCCACCAGGAACGCCAGGCTCAGCAGCCCAAAAAACAGCTTCAAAAAGTCGCTTTCGGAGAGATTTCTGATTTTTTTCATAATACGCCCCTCGATTCTTTGTGTTGACGCACCTTTTGTCTTCCCGCCTGTTCGGAATCCTTATGAACAAAAAGGGCGATCCAGTTTGGTAACCAGATCGCCCAGACGGTCGGCATAACTACTCTTACACTTCCCCTGCGTTAAACCGCATTCGTCCGTCAGTCATGTAAGATGGTACATTCATTGTAAGCATTTGCGAGGAGTTTGTCAACAAAAATTTGTCGCCACCCCAGGAAGAATTTAGTTAGTTTTGTTGGGTGTTCTGGCATTGGTACGGCCCTCGGGCTTGATCTCGCCCACCGCCAGCAAAGACCGCTTGGTCAGGTTGGGTCCGATCAGTTCATACACCAGCACGCTGAACAGAACCACATTCCGGGCCAGGGCGCCATCGGGCAGCGTAGCCGCTGTCATTGCCATGCCCAGTGCCACACCGGCCTGAGGCAGCAGGGTGATGCCCAGATGATCCGTAATGGGCTTGGGCTGCCGGGTCAGGCGGCAGCTCAGTGCTGCGCCGTAGTGCTTACCGGCAGACCGGGCCAGAATGTAGGTCACACCCACCAGCAGGGTAACCGGCTGAGCCAGCACATTCAGATCCAGCTCCGCACCGGAGATCACGAAGAACAGCACGTTCAGGGGCATGGTCCAGCCATCCACACGGTTCATCAGTTCTTCGGAAGTGTCGCAGATGTTGCAGAAAATGGTGCCGGTCATCATACACACCAGCAGCAGAGAGAAGCCCAGATGAATCCCGCCGATATCAAACTCCAGCATGGACAATCCCACGGTCAGCATCACAAAGGCAACGGAGATGCTCATACGCTTGCTGCGGGAGTGGAAGAACTGCTCCACCCAGTTCATCAGCCAGCCCATGGCGCTGCCCAGAAGCAGGGATGCCACAATCTCCAGAATCGGCTCCACCACCACAGCCAGCACGCTGACCTGTCCGCTGGACAGAGCGGTAGCAATGCCGAAGGAGGCAGAGAACAGCACCAGACCTACTGCATCGTCAATGGCAACCACCAGCATCAGCAGCCGGGTCATGGGGCCGTCGGCCTTGTACTGGCGCACCACCATCAGCGTGGCAGCAGGGGCGGTAGCCGAGGCGATGGCACCCAGGGTAATGGCACAGGGGCTGGAAATCAGCTGCGGGAAAAGCAGGTGCATGGCAACCAGCACAATATCTACCAGCAGCGCGGTAATCACAGCCTGCAAAATACCAATGGTAATGGCTTTGGCACCGGTGGCCTTCAGCTGGCTCAGCCGGAACTCATTGCCGATGGTGAAGGCGATGAAGCCCAGAGCCGTCTGGGTCACAATGCCCATGGTTTCCACCTGCTCCAGTGTGTTGAAGCCAAAGCCGCTGATCTTCAGCGCACCCAGGCAGAACGGTCCCAGAATCAGGCCCGCCACCAGATAGGCCGTAACGGCAGGCAGGTTAATTAACTTGGTCAAACGAGAAAGCATCAGGCCGCCAACCAAGGCAACGGCCAGGCTGATCAGATAAATTTCCAAAGTGATTCCCCCTGATTTAGATTTGCGATTGCCGCAATGGAAACGCTTCCACTCCGACTGGCACATGATACCACCATTTAACCTTCGCCGCAAGATTTATTCCCGCCAAAGTTTTTTGGAAATACAAAAAAACTTTGTGCAATTTACAAAATGATCCTCCTATATTATTGTGCATTCCAACGAATGATGTTCCTTTTCCTGTTTCATATTCTTCTGTGCTTCTTGACTTTCGGGCCAATAGCAAGTAAACTGAAAGCAAATTCTGACAGGAGGTAACCTCAATGGCATCCAAAGTTTATTTTACCGATTTCTGCACCGGCACATCCGAAACACTGCCTCAGAAACTGGCCCGTCTGTGCCTGAGCGCCGGCATGGATCAGATCGACTTCAAGGACAAATTTGTTGCCATTAAGATTCACTTTGGTGAACTGGGCAACATGGCCCACCTGCGTTCCGGCTACGCCCGGGTCATCGTGGATCTGGTAAAGGATCTGGGCGGCAAGCCTTTCCTCACCGATGCCAACACCATGTATGTCGGCTCTCGGAAAAATGCCCTGGATCACCTGGAAACTGCTTACCTTAACGGCTTTACCCCCTACTCCACCGGCTGCCATATCCTCATTGCCGACGGTCTGAAGGGCACCGACGATGTAGACGTGCCTGTGGTGGGCGGCGAGTATGTGAAAACGGCAAAAATCGGCCGGGCCATTATGGATGCCGACATTGTCATCTCCCTGAATCACTTCAAGGGCCATGAAGAAGCCGGTTTCGGCGGTGCTATGAAGAATCTGGGTATGGGCTGTGGCTCCAACGCCGGCAAGCGGGAGATGCACTCCGAAGGCCGTCCCGAAGTGGACCCGGAAAAGTGTATCGGCTGCGGCACCTGCGCCAAGTACTGTGCCCACGACGGCCCCCAAATGGAAAACGGCATCATGCACATCGACTGGACCAAGTGTATGGGCTGCGGCCGGTGCATTGACGTATGCCCGGTGAAGGCCATTTCCCCCGCCTATGCCCAGTCCGCCACCATCCTCAACTGCAAGATTGCCGAGTACACCAAAGCCGTATTGGACGGACGTCCCCACTTCCATGTGAGCCTGGTTCGGGATGTCAGCCCCTACTGCGACTGCCATGCGGAAAACGACATTCCCATTGTTCCGGATGTGGGCATGTTTGCCTCCTTCGACCCGGTTGCACTGGATCTGGCCTGTGCCGAAGCGGTAAACGCCCAGAGCATCATGCCCAACTCCAAGCTGGATAAGGCAAATCGTCCCGATCTGGACAATCT
>USHP01000101.1 GCA_900554625.1 uncultured Eubacteriales bacterium
ATATCCCGTGAAATGCCCGTATTTCCGGGCTTTTTGGAGATAATCAGAGTTGTTAATCAAAAAGAAAAATCGCTTCAATGGGTGCCTCAACCACCCGGGAGATATCAATGGCCAGCTTTAGTGACGGATTGTACTGCGCCTTTTCCAGCCGCATAATGGTTTCCCGCCTTACGCCTACCTTTTCGGCCAGCTGCTCTTGGGTCAGCCCTTTTAATTGGCGGTACAGTTTCAGTCTGCATTCAAATTCTGCCACGTTATTCCCCGCCTTCCTCTGAAAGGTCGTCATGATCATAGCAATACAGGAAGTATTCCGCAAGGAAAATCCGCAATGCGATGGTCAGTGACAGGGTGATGAGCAGGGCAATCAAGGTGTACTCCAGGTGACCCAGGAGGGCTCCCTGGCAAAACACAATCAGTGCGATGGAAATAATGGAAAAAGCGATGTTGGAGGCTTTCAGGTTGGCCCGGACCGCATTTTCACGGAAGCGTTCGTCCATAAAGGTACCCGACATCTTTCCTTCAAAATAAAACCCGAAGAAACCAAAAAAGAGGAAAAAGGCGAAGGGAAATACACTTCTGTCTGCCGCATAAGTCCAGAACCCGCCAAAACCCAGAAATCCCAAAAAACCAAGAAGTCCCAGCTTGGGACTCAGTTTGCGGGTAATGTTGCTGCGCGCTTGCTGCCGCCGGGCTTGATAGGCCTGAAGCAGCAGCGTGACAAACAAAGCAAGGATGTAAATGCAAAACATGGCAACAGAGAAGATCATCGGCAGGTCTTTGACCTGGAATGTGTAGCTGGCGAAATCCATGGGGACTACCAAACGGGAATCGTTATAGGTAACAGCATACCACGAAGAAGCCAGCAGGAACAAAACACAAAATACGCCCCAGCCGATCCAGAGTTTTAACCCTTTGCGCATAAAAAAGCCTCCTGATGATGAGATATATTTATCTCTTAATAGGATAAATATATCACTTGCGAAATGCCGTGTCAAGAGAAAAGTGATTTATTTATCTCTTTTGACTTCGGGAATCAGGTCCGTCCCTGGCCTGACAGTACTTTGCAGCCGGTTGACAAGTAGTTCGTTTGCCTCTATAATATCTCTATTAGAGACATTGGAGGACGCTATGGAGTATCTGATTTTGGGATTGCTGAGTCTGTCTCCCATGACGGGATATGAGCTGCAGCAATTTATCAAGAACAATCTGGCGCTGATTTGCTCTCACAGCGCAGGCAGCGTGCAGACGGCACTGTCCAAGCTGCAGAAAGAGGGAAAGGTGACCGCTCAGGAAGCTGCGGCGGGCAGGCGGGTCAAAAAGATTTTTGCCATTACCGATGCCGGGCATGCCGCTTTTTCTGATTGGGTGGCCCAGCCCATGCAGGCGGAGAAGGTCAAGAATATGGAGCTGTCCCGGTTGTTTTTTGGGGGGCTGGCAAAGCCGGAGGAACGGCTTGCCGCCATCCGGGATTATGTCCGCCAGATGGAGCAGACCAAGGCTGTTCTGTGTGGAATTCAGGAACGCTTTGAACACATGAAGCAGCAGCCCCTGCCGCCGGGGACAGACTGGGCCCAGGTACTGCGCTTTCAGGGATACACCATCGCCTACGGCATTTCCGCCGCAGAATTTGAAATCGGCTGGTACAGCCAGCTGATTCGGGAATTGGAGGAACAACCATGAATATCCTGGTTTTGAATGCCAGCCCCAAGGGGAAAAATTCCACCACCGTTCATACCGCTCTGTATTTGCAGGCCGTGCACCCGGAGCATACCTTTGCCATCCTGAACGTGGGACAGCGGATCAAAAGCTATGAAAAAGACTTTGCACCCCTGCGTCAGGAATTGGAAAAAGCGGATTTGCTGCTGTTTTCCTATCCGGTGTATACATTTATTGCCCCCTATCAGCTGCACCGGCTCATAGAACTGATCAAAGCGGATGGGGTAGACCTTTCGGGAAAATTCGCTTCCCAGATTACCACATCCAAACACTTCTACGATGTCACCGCCCACCGTTATGTGGAGGAAAACTGCTTTGACCTGGGAATGAAAGTGGTGCGGGGTCTGTCGGCGGATATGGATGACCTGCTCACGGAGCAGGGACAGCGGGATGCCCGGAACTTTTTTGACCAGCTGATGTTCTCCTGCGCCCATGGCCTGTTTGCTACTCCACCGGCAAAAGCGCCTCAGCGGGAAAAGGCGATTTATCAGCCGGTGCTGCCCAATGCTGCCAAAACCAAGGATAAAGACGTGGTCATTGTGACCAACTATGCCCCCGAGGATGAGAACCTGCAAAATATGATTGCGGACTTCCGTGCCGCCTTGCCTTTTGAAAGCCGGGTGGTGAATCTGCGGCAGTTCCCCTTTGCCGGAGGGTGCCTGGGCTGCTTCGGCTGCGCAATTACCGGAAAATGCGTTTATAAAGATGGGTTCGATGAATTCTTGCGGACAACCATTCAAAGTGCCGATGCCTTTGTCTATGCCTTCACCATTTCCGACCACTACACCCATTCCAGCTTCAAGTGCTACGACGACCGGCAGTTCTGCAATGGTCACCGTACGGTCACCCATGGAACGCCCATTGCCTATCTCATCAGCGGAGACTATCAGTACGAGAGCAATCTGCGGATGATTGTGGAAGGACGCAGCGAGGTGGGCGGCAACTATCTGTGCGGCGTAGCTACGGATGAAGGGGATACCGCGTCCGAGATTCAGACCCTGGCGGATGGGCTGACCTTTGCCCTGGAGAAGAAGCTGTCCCGGCCGGCCAATTTTTACGGTGTGGGCGGCATGAAAATCTTCCGGGATCTGATTTACATCATGCAGGGCATGATGAAAGCCGATCACAAATTCTACAAAGAGCACGGCATCTACGACTTCCCCCAGAAGCAGAAAAAGCGCATTTTGCAGATGAAGCTGGTGGGGGCGCTGATTGCCATTCCCTCGGTGCAGAAGAAAATGAAAGGGCAAATGAACCAGTACATCATCGAGCCTTACCAGAAAGTGGTGGAAAAGGCCGGGAAGGAAGCATAAATGAGTATTTTATCCCTTGCGATTTTGATTTTTATCCTCATGGAATCAGCCAATGTGTCCATCCTGTACTTTTGGCCCGGCAGTCAGTTGGGCAATGGTGTGGGAGTGTTTCATGCCTTCCACAATCCGGAAAATGAAGAGCAGAGGCTGTTTTCCGCGTATCTTGTAAACTGGGTGGCGGGGGTGAAACTGATTTTCATCTTCTTGCTGGCGGTGATTTTGGCCGTTGGCACGGAGCAGCTGCGCATGTGGGCGGTGGTGGCTATGATTTTATCCATTGCCACCTACTTCTGGCGGCTGCATCCCATCATCAAAAGACTGGACGCCCTGGGCTGCATCACCCCGAAGGGCTATTCCAAGGCATTGGGATGGATGATTGCAGGCTTTCTGATGATGTTCACAGCGGCGCTGATTGTGCATATCCTTGCTGGGGTGATGTGAATATGGCAAAGAAGAAGGTATCCCAAAAGCTGTGGATTTCCCTTGGGGTCGTCTTGCTGGCAGGGTTAATTTTGACAGGTGCTTTTTTCTGGTATGTGTCCGACTACTACCCGGCGGAAGATGCGGCGCTGGAAGTGATGGCAGAAGACAGCAGCATTTGCGTACAGGATAATGTGACAATTTTGCCTGCACCGGAGGATGCAGACACCGCCATTGTTTTCTATCCCGGTGCAAAAGTTGAGGCAGAAGCCTACCTGCCGCTGCTTGACCAGATCCGGCAGGGGGGAGTTACCTGCATTTTGGTACACATGCCCTTCCACATGGCGATTTTTGATGCCAATGCAGCGGAAGAGGTGATCTCCCAATTCCCCGAATATCAGAACTGGTATATTGCCGGACACTCCATGGGCGGGGCGATGGCTTCCCAATTTGCCTCTGAGCACCCGGACCAGGTAGAGGGCCTGATTTTGCTGGGAGCATACCTGTATGGTGACTATCCCCAGGAAAATACATTGACGGTTTATGGCTCCCTGAATCAGAGTGTGGAAGATCACATCCATTACACAGAAAACATCGTAGAGATTGAAGGCGGCAACCACGCCCAGTTTGGCAACTATGGACCGCAAAAAGGGGACCTGCCTGCTGCCATCTCGGCTCAAGAGCAGCAAGCCCAAGCGGTAGATGCCATCGAATCCTTCCTCCAGGAAATGAAAGAGAAAGGCTGAGCCAACACGGCACAATGCAGGGCGGTTTGAAATCGTCAGAATGGGCAAACCATGTTGTTCTCTTTCCGATAAAAATCCTCTATAATTTCGTTATCAGCTGCAGCGAAGAAATTATTTTGAGGAGATACCATCATGAATACGGATAAAATTTATGCAGAAGCAATTGCCAATGAATATGCCCCTAAGGATACTTCCAAAGTGGTCGCCCTGAAAAAACTGGACAGAAAAGCAAAAAGCAAAGCCAACATTACAGCCTACACACTTGGCGTGGCAATGACCTTAGTCCTTGGGGTTGGCATGTGCCTGTCTATGCATGTCATCGGAAATGGCAGCATTGTGATGACTGGTATTGGAATTGTTTTGGGCCTTGTGGGATTTGCCGGCATTGGCGTAAATTATCTGATCTATAAAAAACTGCTTGCAGCCGGCAAGGAAAAATATGCCTTTGAGATTATGCAACTGGCAAGAGAGATCAGCGAATCGGCTGAATAAAAAAAGAAAGGCGGCACATGAACAAATCGGAGAGT
This sequence comes from uncultured Eubacteriales bacterium, assembly GCA_900554625.1. Classification (GTDB taxonomy): domain Bacteria; phylum Bacillota; class Clostridia; order Oscillospirales; family Oscillospiraceae; genus Faecousia. The sequence goes on from USHP01000101.1 coordinate 4,723, forward strand.
AAATATTTCAATACTGCCCTGCGCATGAATGAGGCGCTGATCACGCTGCTAGAACAGAAGGACCTGGAGTACATCACGGTCAAAGAGATTTGCCAAACAGCCGGAGTGAATCGCTCCACATTCTATCTGCACTACGAGTCTGTTTCAGACTTGGTAAATGAGACGGTGGAGACAATCAATGCTCGGTTCCTGTCCTATTTTCCCCAACCTTCCAGGGATGTTCGCAGTGAAATGGAAACGCGGGAACAAACAGAGCTTGTGTTTATTACGGAAGAATATTTGCTGCCGTACCTTCGTTTTGTCCGGGATAACAAACATGTTTATCGTGCGGCGTTTCGCAACCCGGGCAGCATGCAGGCACATGTGCGCTATGGAGATCTGAAAAAATACATTCTGCTGCCAATCCTGGAACGGTTTCAAATTCCTTTGGCCTATCGTCCGTATTATATCGCCTACTATATTGAAGGAATCATGGCAATTATCAAAGAGTGGCTTCAGCGCGATTGTGCGGATGAGGTGGAGATGATTGCGCAGATTATTGAAAAGTGCGTGGGGACGGACGGGGAAAGTTTTGAGAAATAACACAGCACCCATGGTGCTGATTGGGGAAAGTAACCCCGGAGTTTCTGGCAAATTTCTTCAGAAACTCCGGGGTGTTCTTATTCCATCTTTTCCAATTCTGCGTTAATAAGAGAAACGGCGATGGTAAAGGCCTGAATGCGGCGCCTGGCCAGCGTGATCTGGGATTTGTAGCGGGAGGGAGTTTCCTTCCCCTCCAGGGTTTGCACGGTTTGGCGCAGCTTGTGCAGAGTAGATTCGATTTGCCGTTTTGCTTCCAGCAGTTCTTCTTTGGATACGGTCATGGATTGCCTCCTGAATGGTCAAAATTACGCGCCCTGGTTCCATCCAAAATCAGCGTCTGAGCCAACATCGAAATACCCAGCGTATGCAGACGGTACATGGTTGTGCGCTGGGCACCCCGGAACATCCAGATCTGGTTGGTTTCCATGAGAGCCTTCTTAATGCTGTGCTTAATTCTCATTTTCCAATAGCAAAGTCTGCCGCGGGGAGCATCCCAGCTGCTTAAAGTCGGAGAACAGACAGTCAATGCGAGTGGGGCGGATGCGAATCAGATGCATGGGGCTGGGCAGCTTGCCCAGCGCTTCCAGGGAGATATTTTTCCAAGCGGCGTGAGCGTTGTAAGCTTCGTTGAACGGCTCCACCAGTTCCGCCAGGCCCATGACCTGCATTCCGTGAAGCTTCCCGAAGCCTTCATACCGGTCATAGATGGCCAGACATACATGGGGATTTTCCTGCAAACCGATAAACTTTTTGCCTCCCTCACTGAACATCCAGAAGCAGTTGTCATGCCAGCTGTACTCGATAGGGGTGCAGCGTACGTAGTCTCCCGTCCCGGTGGCCAGAGCGCAGGTGGTGTTCGCCCGAATATATTCTTCCACCATGGACCGCAGTTTGTCTGGTTCCAGCTTGACGCTGACGGCGTCTTTTTCCTCCCAGTAGTGGATGGCAGCCTGATATTCTGCCTTGGTCATGCAAATCCCTCCCAACCTGTTTTTATCAGTATAGCATATCGGCGGAGAAAATGCCAGGAAACCGGGCGAAAGTGGCAGTTTCCTTTGGTAGATTTTTGACGCCTAACCTTGTATACTAAATCCAGAAATTATCAACCAGGAGGAAACTACCATGAGTTTGGGAAGCAGTTTGTACCATGCCCGGAAAAAAATCGGGCTGACCCAGGAAAACGTGGCGGAAAAACTGGGGGTCAGCCGTCAGACCATCTCCAAATGGGAGACCAACGAGACCCTGCCGGACATCCGGCAATCCAAGGGACTGGCGATGCTGTACCATATGACGCTGGATGAACTGATTGAGTATGATTTTGACGAGCAGCAGGCCCAGCAAATGATTGAAAGTGTCAGCGACGAAGCCCAGGCCCGGATTGATTGGAACAAGGTGTGGAGCAAGAAATATCCGGTGCTGGCGTCCTACCATAATACCGTGCGGATCAGCGACTATGCCCCTGCGCTGCGGGAGATGCTCACCCAGCTGCAGGTGGAATATGGCTATAACAATACCGATGCCCTGCTGGTTCTGAAGGACATTCTGGCCCGGGTGTGGAAGGGACAGGTGTGAGATCGGGCCTTCCCTCGGGGAAAGAAGTAACGGAAAAGTGTTTTTGAGGAAACAAAGCCCTCTGTGCTGGATACTGAACAGAGGGCTGCCTTTTTGCTGGATTATGCCTGGGCGAGACGGAAGTCAATGGTTTTCGGC
>USHP01000102.1 GCA_900554625.1 uncultured Eubacteriales bacterium
GTTGCGGAGAGTCTGGACCGGCAGTTCAAAAACTGCGATCAGCGGATTATTGTTACCACCTTTGCTTCCAACATGCACCGGATTCAGTCCGTGTTGTCCACCGCACAACGCTATGGTCGGAAGGTAGCCGTGACCGGCCGGAGCATGGAGAATATGCTGAAGGTTGCCCAGGAGTTGGGCTACCTGAAAGTAAAGCAGGGCACCATTGTGGATCTCGCTTCCATCAAAAGCCTGCCCAAGAACAAAATCGTGATTGTTTCCACCGGCTCTCAGGGTGAAAATATGTCGGCGCTGTACCGCATGGCGTTCAATACCCACAAGCAGGTGGAGATCACCTCCGGCGACCGGATCATCATTTCCGCCTCCGCCATTCCCGGCAACGAAAAGGCGGTATCCAAGATCATCAACGAGCTCTACCGCAAGGGTGCGGATGTGGTATACGAAAAGAGCGAGGGGCTGCACGTCTCTGGTCACGCCTGTCAGGAAGAGCTGAAAATTGTCCATGGACTGGTCAAGCCCCGTTTCTTCCTGCCCATCCATGGTGAGCAACGGCATCTGCAGATTCACAGCAAGCTGGCCCAGACCATGGGTATGAATCCCCGGAATATCCACATCGGGGAAATCGGCTCCGTGTTTGAGCTGACCGGAAAGAGCTGCAAGCTGACCGGCACCGTTCCCGCCGGCAAGGTCTTTGTGGACGGCATTGGCGTGGGCGATGTAGGCAGCGTGGTGCTGCGGGATCGTAAACATCTGGCGGAAGATGGCATGATTGTCGTCTGCGTCAACCTCAGTTCCGAGGACGGCTCTGTGATTACCGGCCCGGATATCATCACCAGAGGCTTTATCTATGTGAAGGAATCCGAGGATCTGATGACTTCTTTGCAGGATGTGGCCATGGAGGCCATCGAGCGCTGCCAGCGCAAGCATGTCCGGGATTGGTCCGCCATCAAGTCCGCCATCAAGAATGATTTGAGTGGCTACCTGTACAAGACCACCAAGCGCAATCCCATGATTCTGCCCGTTATTTCCGAAATCTGACCCAAAAAGCCGCCCTTTCTGCATAAGGGCGGCTTTGATTATGATTTACCATCAGGAGATCACTATGCACTACTATTTTGCCCCTATGGAAGGTCTGACCGACCGGGTATTCCGGCGGCTGCACTATCAGTTCTTTCCCGGCGTTGACCGATACTATATGCCCTTCTTCTCCCCCACCATTCACCGCCAGCTCACTGCCCGGGAGCAGCTGGAACTGCCAAAGGCGGACAGTGTGGGCTTTACCGCCATCCCCCAGGTATTGACGAAGGCTGCGGAAGACTTTGTGTGGATGGCCCAGGTCTGTCAGGATTTGGGATACCCGGAAATCAATCTCAACGTGGGCTGCCCATCCGGAACAGTGGTTGCCAAGGGAAAAGGCAGCGGTATGCTGAGAGACCTTGCCGCTCTGGATCGGTTTCTGGAGCAGATCTTCGCCGGTTCGCCTCTTCCCATCTCCGTCAAAACCCGGATTGGTGTGGAATCGGCGGAGGAGTTTCCTGCAATTCTGGAAATCTATAACCGTTACCCCATTCGGGAGCTGACCATTCATCCCCGGCCCCGCAGTCAGTTTTACAATGGGAAAGTGGATATGGATGCCTTTTCCTATGCATCCGAGCACAGCGCAAATCCGCTGTGCTACAACGGCGATATCCGCTCCTTGGAGCAGGCTCAAGGGTTACAGGCCCGGTATCCCCAAGTTCAATCCATCATGATTGGCCGGGGCCTTCTTGCAGATCCGGGAATGCTGTCCGGCGGCACAGACACTAGCAAGTTGGAAGCGTTCATGGATGCCCTGCTGGAAAATTACTTACAGGAATTCGGCGGAAGCCGCAATGCCATGTTCCGTTTGAAAGAACATTGGAGTTACCTGTTCCCCCAGTATCCAGGCTGTGAAAAACTGTGGAAGCAGCTGCGAAAAACCACGGATCTAACCCAATATCAGACCATTACCCGGGAATTTTTTGCCAGAGTCCGGGGATGATACTGAGAAAGCCTTTCAGGTATAGTTGGGTATTTTTTGCCATACCCTATTACCGGGTGATGGTCGTATGAAAAAAAGTCCTTGGAAAACTTATCTGTTCTGGATTTTGTTATCCGTTGGTGTGGGCGCTTTGTCGGGTTGGGTAAGCCGGGATGGCATGCAGCTTTACCAGCAGTCCATTTCCAAGCCGCCCCTGTCTCCGCCGGCTGTGGTGTTTCCCATCGTGTGGAGCATTCTGTTTGTTCTGATGGGAATCAGCGCCGCCCGGGTCAGTCTGGCACCGTCTTCCCGGGCCAGAAGCTGGGGGCTGAATCTGTTTGTGATCCAGCTGGCAGTCAATTTCCTGTGGAGTCCCATCTTTTTCAACGCCCAGGCTTTCGGTTTGGCCTTTCTTTGGCTGATCCTGCTGCTGGGCTTGGTGTTGGGGATGATTCTTCTTTTCCGAAAGGTAGACACCCTGGCTGCCTGGATACAGATTCCCTATCTGCTCTGGCTGGCCTTTGCCGGATATCTGAACCTTGGGGTATGGTATCTGAACAGATAACTCCACATAAACAATCGCGCCCGGGAAATTTCCCGGGCGCTGATTTTTTAGCCGATATATTCTCGTTGAATGGCACTGTCCAGGACCGCCTTGATGACGTTGGCGCAGCAGCGGCGCACATCCTCCTGGCGGATCAGGCCGGACTTGACTCCCTGCAGAATCTCTTTCTTGTAACTTCCGCCACCGGGCATAATCAAATCATTGCCTGCCTTCATGGCAATGGCATTGCTGGCAAGTCCCTGCCTGGTGGAGAACCAGTCCGTCATCACCACCCCGGTAAATCCCCACTCGTTGCGCAAAACCTTGGTGCACAGGTCATGGCTATTGGGTGAGTAGACACCGTTTACCCGGTTGTAGGAGGTCATGATGCTCTTGGCGCCGCCTTCCCTGACGCAGATTTCAAAGCTGCGCAGGTAAATCTCCCGCAGCGCCCGCTCGCTGACATTGCTGGAGACATAGTTGCGGTTGTCCTCCTGGTTGTTGCAGGCAAAGTGCTTCACTGTCACATAGAAGCCCTGTTCCTGTTGGACGCCCTTGGTAATAGCCGCCGCCATGGTACCGGACAGCCGGGGGTCCTCCGAAAAATACTCAAAATTCCGCCCGCACAAGGGATTGCGGTGAATATTCACCGCCGGAGCCAGCCAGAAGGTACAGCCGTATTCCTTCATCTCCCGGAAAATGGCAGAGCCAATCTCCTGCATCAGTTCCCGGTTCCAGGTCTGGGCCAGAGCATTGGCCACCGGGAACGCTGTGGTGTACTGGTAGAGTACCGTGTCCTTGTTGGGGTCTGCGGTGATCAGCTTTCGGGCAAACTCCGGCAGCGCATCCAATACCGACATGGCCATATCGATGGGCTTGACCTTTCCCTGCTTGTTCACACCGGAACGTTTCTGCACCCGCAATCCCGCAGGTCCGTCGCACAGGGCCACATTGACAAGGCCCTTGTCCCAGAATTTGGACGTGGTGTTGCCCACGGAGCCCGGCAGATTGAACCGTTTTTCTCCGCCGAACATGCCGTTGCCCACCACAATTTCCACCATATCTTTCAGGGAAAGGCTGTCCAGCAGCTTCTGAACCCAGGGTTCCTGGCATTCTTCCGGGGTTTCATAGGTATAGACAACGGTTTCAATGGCATCGGGGTCAATATCCACCCGGGGCAGACCCTCTGCAATCACCGGTGCCGGGAACTGCTTTGCCGCCAGTTCTTCCATGGGCTTCCAGCCGGCGCAGATGTTCCGGTGCCGGGATACCACTGCTTCCCGCTCCAGGCGCAGGACGCCGATAACCACCGTATTGCGGGAGGAATTGCCCAGACGCAGGACGTACTCACCTGCCTCCAGCACATACGCCCCGTCAGGCTCCCGATAGCTTGCCAGATTTTTCAGGTCGAAGGAAAGATCCAGGGTCTGCCGCTCCCCGATGCCCAGCAGCTTTGTCTTGGCAAAGGCAGCCAGGGACTGGTATTCTTTGGGCAGCTTTCCATTGGGAGCAGATACATACAGCTGCGCCACTTCTTTGCCGCCATAGGTACTGCCGGTATTGGTAACCGTTGCTTTCACCGTTACCTGGGTTCCCTCCACTCCAATTCCGGCGGAATGGATGGAAAAGGTGGTATAGCTCAAACCGTAGCCAAAGGGATAGGCCGGTTCCACGCCGAAGGAATCAAAATAGCGGTAGCCAACATAGATTCCTTCCTTATAGTATTCTTCCTCCAGATTGCCGTTAAGATAGCTGTACTCCTTGGCAAAGGGGATGTCCTCATAGTGCTTTGCCCAGGTGTCAGAAAGCTTACCGGAGGGGGTGACAATGCCGCTGAGCATGTCGGCAAAGGCATGTCCGCCTTCCGTTCCCAGCTGGCACAGGTACAAAATAGCCCCGATTCCGGGAATCTCCCGGGCAAAGGACATATCCATGGCAGAGCCGCAGTTGATGACCAGCAGGAATTTGGCATAGTGCTCCGCACAGAAGCGAATGGCTGCCACTTCCTCATCCGTCAGGTACAGATCACCTTTTTCCGCTTTCCGGTCTCCGCCTTCTCCTGCCTGACGGCTCAGCACATAGATACAGGTGTCCGTATCACTGGCCGCCACATCTGCCTGGGTGATGGGACGGCCATGGGGCGCCCGGAAATCATCCAGCATCATCTGCATCAAGCTGTCTTTTTTCAGGAAATTGACCCGCTTTTTCTTCTCTGCTTTATAGGCTTTCTGGGCCGCAGTGTAGGCCTTTTCAAAATCTCCAATCCATTTGCGGGTGGTGATGGTAAAACCACGGTCTTCCAGGCCTTCCAGAATGGTCACGGAATGCCGCTCGTTCACTTCACCGGAGCCAGTGCCGCCCTTGATGGTGCGGGATGCGCCGGCACCGTAAAGCGCCACTTTCTGGGTTGTTAACGGCAAAACGCCCTCATTTTTTAACAAAACCATGCTCTCGCAGGCAGCTCTATAAGCAACGGCCAGATTATCTTTCTCCCGTTGGGTGACTTCCTTGCTGTAGCTAGCTTTGGTCAGCAGTTCCATGCAGAATCCCTCCTGTCTTGTTTCCTACATTATAATCGATTCCGCTTGTTTTTTCCACACCCATTTCCGGAAATCCCCGGAATTCTCTGTTAAGAAATTGTGACGAAACGGCAAGCACAGTTTCGCAGAGTATAAATCCGCTTGGTTCTGGCAAGACTTACCCAAAAGGAGGCGGTAAAATATGGTAAAAGGAATTTCCCGTCAGGTCATTGTGGTGCACGCCCCGGAACCGAAACTCTTTGAGCAGGCCATTTTCATTCTGAAAGATGATGCGGTGGCCTCGGGGATCACCGACGAAGCCCTGCTGAAAGAAGCCCAGCAGGCCATTCATGGCTCCGAGCGGCAAGGGAAAAAGCGGCACCTGTATCTGTATGGTGCGGTCTGGGCCGCCGGCGGTGCACTGCTGACGGGGCTTGTCTGGGTGATTACCCTGCTGTTTTGACTTGCGAAGGGCGCTCAAATGTAGTATAATGCAGGAAAAATCCTGATTTATCCTTCCTCCGGCGGCTTCGCCAGAGAACGGACAGAAAGAGAGAAACCATGCAAATCGGCAATTTGAACGTAACCAATCCCCTGTTCCTGGCCCCCATGGCCGGTGTCACGGACTGGGCTTTTCGTACCATCTGCGCCCAGCTGGGTGCCGGTGTTACCGTAACGGAGATGGTCTCCTCCCGGGCACTGGTATACAAAGACCAGAAAAGTGCCAAGCTGCTGCGCAAAAACGAGGGCAGTCTCTGCGGTGCGCAGATTTTCGGCAACGATCCCCAGATTATGGCTCAGGCAGCCCAGATGGCGCTGGAAATCTCCGGCTGTGATTTTCTGGACATCAACATGGGTTGTCCCATGCCTAAAATCGCCAATTCCGGCGACGGCTGCGGCCTGATGCGCACCCCGGAACTGGCGGGCAAAATTGTAGAGGCTGTGGTGCAGGCAGTTTCCGTGCCGGTTACCGTCAAGTGCCGCCTTGGCTGGGACAAAGGCAGCATCAATGTTCTGGACTTCACCAAGCGGATGGAGGACAGCGGCGCAGCAATGGTGGCAGTCCACGGCCGTACCCGCAGCATGCTCTACACCGGTGTTGCCGACTGGGACACCATCCGCAAGGTCAAGGAGCAGCTGTCCATTCCTGTGGTGGCCAATGGGGACATTACCGACGGAGCCGCGGCTGTCCGGTGTCGGAAGCGCACCGGAGCGGACGGTCTGATGATCGGAAGAAGCGTTTTCGGCGATCCCTGGATTTTCCAGGAGGTTCAGGCCGCACTGGCAGGAGAGGTATACGCCGGGCGTCCCTGTCTGAAAGACCGGATTGACATAGCCCTGCAGCAGTTCCAGCTTTCGGAGCAAGATCACGGGGAACACATCGCCTGTCTGGAAGCCAGAAAGCACTTTGCCTGGTATCTGCGGGGCGTGGCCCACAGCAGTTACTACAAAAACCAGATCACCTCCCTCAACACCATGGAAGATATTTACCGGGTGGCGAAGGATGTGGTGCGGGATCTTCGGTAAGATTCCAGAAATTGTCTGTGATAAAATGTCAGCCGTTTCATACCCTAAGTCAGAGGTGAGGGGTATGAAACGGTTTGTTTTTCTGCTGATGGTATGTCTGCCGATGCTGGCTTTGCCGGTTCGGGCGGAGCCAATCAAATGGGTGGATTTTGACGTTTCCTATGAATCCATGAAATACGCACTGGAACAGGACATTGCCACCTTTGACCAGGAAAAGCACATTTCCTGGATTGACATTCTGGCGCTGGCAGCCTGCCGCACCGGCGGAAAATGCGGCCTTGCCTCGGTTCGTCAGGCAACCCAGGATCTGAAACAGGACAAATCCCAGGAAGAATTGCTGGGAGATCTATACAAATATTACGACTACTATCACCAGGCCTACAGCGCCGTTTTGGGCGGACTGGTGGGC
>USHP01000103.1 GCA_900554625.1 uncultured Eubacteriales bacterium
CTCTATTGCTTTATCTTCCGATGGAACCAACCCGAGATCTCTGTAAAGAGATTCCACTTCCCGCTCCAGCAGACTGTCGTCGGAGGATAGGGCGGGCAGGTCCAGCTGGGCCATAAACCCCTCCGCCGCCCCACGGGACAAGGCGGGAAACAATCGATCCCGAATGGCGGGAGCGTCCAGACCCTGCTTTTGCAGCTCCACGTAGACACGCGAGCCCTCAAGCGCATATTGTGCCGCGTTCTTGATGAGGTTCTGAAAAACACGGTACATGCGCTGCCCATCAGCATAAACGGGGAAGTCTTCCTGCGGGATTTGCACGCGCCACGTCAGCTCGCTGTCGTTCATCACACCGTCCATATCTCCGAGCGTCTGCCGCAAAAGCTTATCGAGACCGATGTATTCCGGCATCAGCGTAATATTGCCGGTTGCGGCTTTAGAGACATCGAAAATATCTTGCAGCATGTGGCGCAGACGGTCTGCTTTCTGCGAGACGATTTTCAAATAATCCTGCATGTGCGGCGGCAGATCCGGCTCGGTCTTCATCAGTTCGATATAGCTGATGATGGACGTGAGCGGCGTTTTGATGTCGTGCGAAACATTCGTGATAAGCTCCACCTTCGTGCGCTCGGATTTGATGCCTTCCTCCACCGCGATACGGATGCCGTCACGGATCATATTGAGCTGCATAGCGGAATCATAAAGCGGGGAAGTAGCGGGCAGGTGATTCATCGCGTCAAGGTCGCCCTTGTACATTTGCTCCACCTGCTCCATCAGCTTGCCGTAATCGCGCAGGTCGTCGCGCAGTGCCCACGCAAACCATACAAGCGTACCCACACCCGCGAAAAACAGACCAACGTAAAACGCGACAAACCAAATCGTACCCATCAACCAATGGCTGTAAAAGAAAACATATCCTAAAATACCTACGATGCAAAGCCCCACCAAAATACCGGCAGTCGCCATGTATTTGCGGTAAACAATCTGCTCGAATTTTTTTCCTTCGCGGTTGCCAAGCACAAGCTTCAAAACGGAATGAATGATGTTGTGCCGATAAATCCGCCGGTTGTGAGAAATATCGATGCCAAGCAAATAGAACACAAAGAACACAGAGAACAGGGTAACAGCTGTGCCTGCAAGGTCAAATCCATACGAAATGGTATTGAGCACAACAAAAGCCCATACAAATACAGCTATGACTTTGATTTCTATCCAAATCCATTTGAGTCCGTGTGCAATGTAGCGCTCAAGCAGCTTTCTGTCCTGCCGGAACAAAATGGAGAACAGCAGCACCAGAACGAACATAATCACCGCTGCCATAATCAACCCCATATAAAAATATATGGTTTTCATTTGCAACTGCGCTGCGCTGACAATTTCGTTCGAGGAGTAGTAAGAGGTCGGCTCTGTGCGCACCGCAAAACTGATTTTAGGCGATTGAACGCTACTTTGTCTCAATGCTTCCAGTGTATACGAAAGCGTATTTGTATAAACTGCACCCGGTGTATCACTGCTGAAAACACAGTCTAAAGCACCGTCTTTATCGCTGTGATAAATTCTGACTACACCTTCTTCGCAGATGAAAAGGTAATTGAACCCCTCCGGCAGCGTCTGTGCATCCCAGTTTGAGTCATTCGTCACCGTTTTACCGGCAGGGTCTGTGCTATAGCTTGTTACGGAATAGAGGTCGTCTTTAGAAATCGATTCCACATAGACCGTGGAGACCGTTGTGCCGGTTTCGTCACGCGAAACATAGTAATGATAGCTGCTCGATGCTACGGCGTCTTCGTCTGCATCTTCGTCGGAAGCCGCATTTGAATTCGCGGCGGTATCGCCTTGCGTACTGTAATACAATCGCTCAAACAGCGCGGAAGCATTTTCTTTATATGTGTCTGTCTCGCGTAGGTCACCCGAAAGCGCTTGTCCGATCTCGGTAAAAAAATAGCTACCCTCGTCAAAAATGCTTCGTCCGTAGTATATGGCAAATATCAAACCCGCAATAATAGAAAACGCGCACAGCAAAAAGCAGAACCAGGCGAAAACACCACGGGCAAGGTTAGTGCTTTTCAATTTCATAACCGATCCCCCATACCACTTTCAAGTATTCCGGCTCGCTCGGGTTCAGCTCGATTTTCTCGCGAATTCTGCGGATGTGCACCATCACGGTGTTTTCCGCCGAGTACGCGGGTTCGTTCCAGATGCGGCTGTAAATTTCCTCGGCGGGGAAGATGCGGCCCGGGTGCTTCATCAAAAGCTCCACGATTTTCGTTTCCGTCGCCGTCAGTTTTACAGGCTCGCCGTCCGCATACAGCACATGCTCGTCCAGCTTGAACGTCAAACGCCCGTTCACGATCACGTTGTCGCTGCGCGTGTTGATGTCGCCGAGGTCAGTGTAGCGCCGCAGCTGCGATTTCACCCGCGCGCCACAAGCTCCATCGGGTTGAACGGCTTCGAAATGTAATCGTCCGCGCCCATGGAAAGACCGAGAATTTTGTCGCTGTCTTCGCCTTTTGCGGAAAGAATGATGATGGGCAGATTTTTCTTTTCGCGAATTTTCATCACGGCGGAAAGTCCGTCCAGCTTCGGCATCATCACGTCGATGATGATCAGATGCACTTCGCGGGAGGTCACGCAATCCAGCGCCTGCAAGCCGTCGTAAGCGTTCAGTACATGGTAGCCCTCGCGCTCCAGCGTAATGGTAATGGCGCGCACGATCTCGTGGTCGTCATCCACAACCAAAATGGTTTTCTTATTCATATCCGGCATAAAATGCCCTCCTTTTCACTCCATGCTGAAAGTATACAGAACACCTCTTACAAAATCGGGAATAGAATTCTTACAATCAGCTTACAATTCATCTTTTTATCATTGTACAGGATTTTCATGTGCTTCGCAATGCTATCCCGGTTCTTTTTTATGCGGCTGCACATACTCTTTATAAAAAGAAATAGGGGGAACGCAGAATGAAAGTGCACATATTCGGTAAAAAGCAGGTGCTTTATGTTGTTTTACCGATAGTAATCTCAATCACACAGGGATTTACCTCTATTCCAAAGGCAAGATCATGATTCACTTGACCTTTGATTACCAAAGCGACGAAGGCTGTACTACACCGGGCCAATATTTGAGGTATCACCGGACATTCCAGGGCCTCACTACAAGAGAACTGGCAGAAAAGGTAGGTGTTGTGCCCGCAACGCTGGTTCTGTATGAGAATGACCGGCACCCCATCAAGCACAGTACGGCGGTGGCACTTGCAAATGTGTTGGGGATTGACCGCAGCAGACTTCTGGATGAGTACACTGTCTTTGTAGATTATCCGTACTCCTCACTTTTGAAAAAGGTGCGGCGGGAGCTTTCCTTTACTCAAATGCAGATGGCTGAAGTTATCGGAATAGGACAAACGACTTATTCCGGTTGGGAAAGAGAAGTCCGTGTTCCGCGTCGTAAAGAGCACGAAAAAATCCTCGCCGCAATGAAAAAACTAAAGGTAGATGTTGATACATACCTCTGCCAACCAAATCCTCTCTGATTGAAAATCGCACATTTGCGGTGCGGCGTTCTTCCTATATATAATGAAAACGTAAAGGAGGAACGCCTTATGAAAAAAAGAAAATTTAAGATATACATCTCGCCCGCTGAGAACAGCATTGTGATCCAGAGCCTTAACCGCCTGCGCAATACCATGCTCCGGGAGAACCGGGACACCGGGTGTCTGGATGAACTTCTGCTCAAGGTGATGTGCACCCCGGTGAAGAAGGTGTAAAATTACATACCGTTGCTTTATGAGCCGCTTATTCTTTGTATAGAGTAAGCGGCTTTTTTCATGCCCATCTTTCGGATTCTACGCATACATAGCCGTTCATCTTGCCAATGGGCGGCTAAATCTATGAAGAAGGAGGACATGAAAATGCCGGAACAAAGAAGCCGCCCCAGGGATAGCCGCGTGATCGCGCTGGCCAACCAGAAAGGCGGCACAGGCAAAACCACCACGACGGTGAACCTGGGCATTGGTTTAGCCCGTCTGGGGAAAAAGGTGCTGCTCATTGACGCAGACCCCCAGGGCGACCTCACCACCTGCCTGGGCTGGCAAAACCAAGACAGCCTGCCCACCACCCTGGCCACCGTCATGGAAAAGGTGATCCGGGATGAGCCATTCACCACGGATGAGGGCATTTTGCACCACAGCGAGGGCGTAGACCTTATGCCCGCCAACATTGAGCTGTCCGCACTGGAAATGAGCCTGGTCAACGCCATGAGCCGGGAGTTTACGCTGAGAACCTATATCAATGAAGCCAAGAAGCACTATGACGTAGTTCTCATTGACTGTATGCCGTCCCTGGGTATGATTACGATCAACGCCCTGGCTGCGGCGGACAGCGTGATTATCCCGGTGCAGGCCCACTATCTCCCCGCCAAGGGCATGACCCAGCTTATGAAAACCATCAATAAAGTGAAACGGCAGATCAACCCGGCTCTGAAGGTGGACGGGGTGCTGCTCACTCTGGTGGATGGGCGCACAAACCTTGCCAGACAGACAGCGGATACACTGCGGCAGAGTTACGGGAGCGTGTTGAAAATTTATCGTTCCGAGATTCCCGTAGCCATCAAAGCCGCAGAGATCAGCGCCGCAGGCAAGAGTATTTACGCCTACGACAAGGGAAGCAAGGTGGCCCAGGCTTACGCGGATTTTTCAAAGGAGGTGCTGGCGGATGGCGAAAAGCAGCGGGCTAAACTTCAATCTTCCCTCAGTCGATGACCTGTTTTCCACGGAGGAAGAACGGGCCGAGGCACGGCTTGAAAAAGTTGTCAATCTTTCGCCTTCGGAAATCAGCGACTTCCCGAATCACCCGTTTAAGGTGCGGATGGACGCAGCCATGCAGGAAATGACGGAAAGCGTGAAGCAGTACGGCGTATTGGTCCCTGCCCTGGTGCGCCCCAAACGGTCGGGCGGCTATGAAATGGTGGCCGGACACCGCAGGAAAAAGGCGGCGGATTTGGCGGGGCTTGCGGAAATCCCCTGTATTGTGCGGCAGCTCACCGATGATGAAGCCACGATTATCATGGTGGACTCCAACTTGCAGCGGGAGCAGATTCTGCCCTCGGAGAAGGCGTTTGCCTACAAGATGAAGCTGGACGCTATGAAAAGGCAGGGACAGCGGACGGATTTAACTTGTGAGCCAGTGGCGCACAAGTTAAAAGGTATGAAATCCAGAGATGTGTTGGCGGAACAAGTAGGCGAAAGTAAAGACCAAATTCGTCGATATATCCGCCTTACCCACCTTATCCCGGAAATTCTGGAACTGGTAGATAACTCGGTTCTCAAAGACCAGGAAACTCTCCAGATTGCCATGCGCCCTGCGGTGGAGCTGTCTTACCTGCGAAAAGAAGAACAGGCCGACTTGTTCGCTATCATGGACGAGATGGACTGCACCCCGTCCCACGCCCAGGCCATCAAAATGCGCCAGATGTCCGAAGCCAAGACTGGAGGGGAACGGCTGGCCAAAGACGCACTCGTTTCCATTATGAAGGAGGAAAAGCCCAATCAAAAAGAACAGTTCAAAATTCCAAAAGAAAAAATCAGCCGGTTTTTTGCGCCGGGGACGCCCACGCAGAAGATCGAGGACACCATTGTTAAGGCGCTGGAACTCTACCGCAAGCGCCAGCGCAGTTTAGAGAGATAGTCCACTACCAAGGGAGCAGTGCGCCCATTTGCAGGGAACCGGCGTTTTCGCTGTTCCCCCTCTCCACACCTCACCCCCTCGTACCACCTAAACAGCCTAAAAAAGAAGATATTTGGGGAGGCTGATTCTTTCAAGAATCCACAGGTTTGGCAGACAGAACGGATGAGGTGGAGAACGCCTGGCGCGCCTCTCTTTTTTAGAACGTAAACAGAATCCAGCCGCAAGCAGCACATCCAGAGCGATGTGCTTTTTTTGCGGCCATTTCAAGGAGGTAACACGATGAAAGCATTGAGAAAGCCTCTGTCCCTGTTCATGGCCCTGCTCATGTGCCTGGGCGTGTTCGTAGGGACAGGAACCACGGCTTTTGCCGCAGGCGAAACCATGACAACGTATATGATCGACCTGCCCCGTGCCAGCGACCCCAACAAGGCCGGATGGGGCCATCCCGCCCTGAATTTCCTGGGCGGCTGGTCCACCGGAGAGAACGACAGCTTTTCCGTCCACACCCAGGACGCCTTCAATGGCAGGGCCATCTACTGCATTGAGCCGGGCGTCGGTGTGAATACCGGCGACCAGTATACGGGCCGGGGCGAAGATTTCTGGGATAACTACCCGTCCAACCTGAACCCCACCATCCCGCCGGATACCATCAAGGAATATATCGGGCGGATCATGACCTATGGCTGGCAGGGCAACGCCAGCACTTCATGGATGAGCGGGGACCCGGAGGACGCCAGCAAGATCGCGGGATATATCGCTACCCAGCTTCTTGTTTGGGAAACTGTCGTGGGTGAGCGCGACAGCCAGTTTAACCATGTGGACGCCAATGCCCAGGGCAAAAACAACGTGACGGAATATATCAGCGCCGACCATCCGCTGTACAGCGAGATTTTCAGCCAGTATTCCGCCATTGAGAGCGCGGTCAAGCGCCACACTATGCTCCCCAGCTTTTTCAGCAGCACCGCCGACGCCGGGGCCTATGAGCTGAAATGGGACGGCCAGCAGTATTCCCTCACTCTCACGGATACCAACGGTGTGCTGAGTGACTACACCTTCTCCAGCAGCACCACCGGGCTGAATTTCTCCGTGGACGGCAATCAGCTCACCATCACTTCCGCCCAGGCCATCAAAGGTTCTGTAACGGTGAAAGCAGAAAAAATCTCTGCCCAGCGCAGCGGTGTTGTGGTTTGGACAGATGGGATTATCGGCGGCGGCAAGCAGGACTTTGCCACCTACGGGGAAACCGTGTCCGATTATATGGTGGGCTATCTGAATCTGGAAGTGAAAACCGGCAACATGAAGCTGGTCAAGACTT
>USHP01000104.1 GCA_900554625.1 uncultured Eubacteriales bacterium
GACCAATCACGAACATCAGCGCCCCGGCCCAGCCGGTCATCACCACCGTAGCCCACACGCTTTCCCAGAATTTATCCGGGGAAGCCATCACATTGGGGAAGAGCTGTTCAAGCAGGGTCTGCATGCGCAATCACCTCCACGCCTACGTTCTTTTCCCGGAAATATGCCAACGCGTTCTCAATGCCTGCCGCCTGACCGGAGAACACCACGACCAGGCCGCCCAGGAGTGCGCCGTCAATCAGTTCCAGGCTGCCCAGCAGGATGGCGATGGCGAACACGCACACCAGGCCGACCAGGATGGCGGGCAGGGTGGGCAGGAAGAACTCAGTGACGGTAGCCTCGGTGCCCTCCATGGCAGCCAGGGCGGTGTGGGCGCGGATGGTGGGGCCGCCCCAGGGCAGCAGGTTCATGATGGTGTTCATCAGGATCACCAGAACGCCCAGGTTCATCATCTTCAGGTTCAGCTTCTTGTAGATGGGAATGAAGGCAGTGCAGCAGATCAGGGTGGTGGTAGTGCCGTCGCCGTTCAGGGAAACGCAGGCAGCCACAATGGCGGTACCCAGCAAAACCTTGACCGGATCGCCCTTGGCGAAGCGGATCATGGCACGGGTCACCGGATCAAACAGGCCGGCGTTGAGCATGATGGCGAAGTACAAAATAGCGAACAGCAGCATGATGCCGGTGTTGGCAGTCTGGCCTACGCCAGCCACCGTCCAGTCGCCGATGATTTTAATTTGATCCCACAGCGTTACGCTGGCGGCATCCACACCATTGGCGGCAGCTACCAGATCGGTATACTGTCCCAGGAAGGCGCCCAGCAGGGTAAATGCCAGCGGCACCAACAGCAGCGCGGTAAAGGGCTGCATTTTCTTGGTCATGACCAGTGCCAGGAACACAATGATCATTGCCCAGGCGATAATCGTCATTGTCATAGGTTGTAGTTCCCCCTTGTGAATTTGTGTATCGGCAACTTGTTCAAACAGCTCCGGCATTTCTGTTCTTCCAAGTTAACTCTCTTCTCGTTGTTGATTGCGAAATGGGAAGAAGCAAGCAGTTGGCCCAAAGGTGACAAAATTGAATACTTGTGATGAAGTTGGAAATGCGCCAACCGCTTTTTTCTTCCCCGGCAAACATGCCGGTATCTTCCTCCGGGATTTTCCGGTAAGAAATAATGTTACAGCTCCAAAGGCTTGACTTTGCGGACCACGTCCAGGATGGTGCCATCCCGGGCTTCCAGCACTGCAACCACCTGATCTTCCCACTGAAGATCGTCAGGACGACCCACCAGGGAGTAGGCCTTTTCCTTCAGGCTTTCAATGCTGACATGGGGAATTCCTGCTTTGTCCAGGCACTCCACCAGGTCGGGCCGCAGCGGATTGACGGCAATACCGTAGTCGGTAACCAGCACATCCACGCAGTCGCCGGGAGTGGTAACGGTGACAACCTTCTCGCAGACCGTTGCCATCCGGCCACGGATCAGAGGTGTGACGATGATGCACACCTTGCTGCCTGCGGCGGTATCGGGGTGGCCGCCGGGAGCGCCCCGGAGAACACCGTCGGAACCGGTCAGAACGTTGACATTGAAATCTGTATCAATTTCCAGAGCGGCCAGCACCACAAAGTCCAGCTTGTTGACAAAGGCGCCCTTGTTGGCGGGGTTTGCATACTGAGAAGCGGACATTTCAAAGTGGCCGGGGGTCTGGTTGATGGAGTTGACCGCATCCAGGTCAAAGTCCTGAACGTCTACTGCGGCACGAACCTTGCCCTTTTTCAGCAGCTCCACCATGGGCTTGCAGATACCGCCCACAGCCAGTCCCATCTGGATATTGCGCTCGTCCATATATTTTTCCAGGAACAGGTTGGCTGCCAGAGAAGGGCCGCCCACGCCGGTCTGGAATACGAATCCGTCCTTGAAGTACGGAGTAGAGGCAATTACCTTTGCCACATTTTCCGCCATCATCAGATCCCGGGGGTTCTGGCTGATACGGGCAGCGGCGGAAGCAATCTTCTTGGGGTTGCCGATGGAATCCACCACAACCACCGCATCCACGTCAATGGCTTCCACGGAAGCGGGGAAGTTGGGGAAATCCACCAGGCAGTCGGTCACAACCACCACATAGTCGGCAAACCGGGAGTCGGTAATGGCATAACCCAGGCTGCCGCAGTTGGACTTGCCGCCGATGCCCCGGCAGTTGCCCACACAGTCGGAAGTAGGTGCTGCCACGAAAGCGATGTCAATGTGGACTTCTCCGGCTTCGATAGCCCGGGGACGGCCACCATGGCTGCGGATAATGGCAGGGGTTTTCAGCTTACCGGCGGAAACCACTTCACCCATCCGGCCGCGAATGCCGGAGGTCTGGATGCCGATTACCTTACCCTGCTCGATATAATCGGCAATGGGGTCATTGGCATCACCCAGAGAAGTGGCTGCAATGGTCAGATCTTTCAGTCCCATCTCCTCAATGGCAGCCTTCATGACCATGTTGGCAACGAAGTCACCGTTGCGCAGGGCATGGTGAAAAGAGAAGGTCATGCCGTCTCTGGCGCCGCACAGCTTCAGAGCATCCACCAGGGAGGCAACCACCTTGGTCTCCTGGGGCTTTTCGTAGCGGCGGGTACGGGGGCCGACTTTCTGGATGTACTTGCCATCCATATACTGTTTTCCCTGGTAAACTTCCTTGCCGTCAACCAGCAGGAAATCCGGGATTTCACGTCCTACTGCATTTTTCATACCAGATCCCCCTCATACATACCGCAGGCTTTCGCCAGCTTCAGTGTCCGTTTTGCGCCGGGGACAAAGGCGATGTCCAGCATCTTGCCGTCCACGGTGAATACGCCGATGCCCAGCTTGGCCTGTTCTTCAATGGCCCGCACGATTTTCTCTGCCTGACGGACTTCCTTTTCGGTGGGTGTAAAGACCTGGTGTACCAGACGAATCTGCTTGGGGTTAATCAGGCTCTTGCCGTCAAAGCCCATGGCCTTGTTCTGGCGGACTTCGGCTTCAAATCCGGCATCGTCATCCAGATCGGTAAACACCGTGTCGAAGCACTGAATGCCGGCGGCTCTTGCTGCCAGCAACATCTGTCCCCGAGCAGCCAGCATATCCACGCCGTCGGGCTGGAAGGTGGTCTGCATGCACTTGCGGAAGTCGCCGCCGGAAATGGCTACGCCGAACATCCGGTCAGAAGCGGAGCAGATTTCGTAAGCATTGAGAATACCCTTGGGGCTTTCCAGGGCTGCCATCAGCAGAGTCCGGCCCACTTCCACACCGAATTCCTTTTCGGCAGCTTCCACGGCAGCCTCTACGGTATGGACATCCTGGGCGCTTTCGCACTTGGCAATGCGGATGCCGTCGGCACCGCCTGCCACGCAAACCCGGATATCTTCCTGCCAGTGGGGAGTATCCAGACCGTTGATCCGGACGATTACCTCGGTGTTGCCATAATCAATGGTGGTCAGGGCATGGTACAGGCTGAAGCGGGCGGCGTCCTTCTGGTTTTCTGCCACCGCGTCCTCCAGGTCCAGCATAATGGAGTCACAGCCGTAAATATAAGCGTCTTTAATCAGGCCCGGCTTCTGGGCATTCATGAACATCATGGTCCGGCGCAGGCGGAACCGTTCAGGCTTGGGTCTTTTAATCATCTGACAGCACCTCCCCAGGGGATATTTTCCGCGGATGCGTCACAGCTGCGGAACACAGCACACTCTACCCGGGCTTTCAGGGTGCAGTCCAGTGCGCCCTTATCCACCACAGTCACCGATGCGTTCTCCACACCCAGACGCTGCAGGGTTTCCAGCACTGTGGCCTTGATCTGGCGGCCGTACTGATTCATCACGCTGCTGCTCAATTCCAGGGAAATGCCGTTGCCGGGTTCCACTGTCACCAGGCAGTCGCTGGATTCCAGGGTTCCGGCTGCTGCGGTTTTGCAAATTTCCATTTGGTTCTCCTCCGTTCCAATTTTTTCACATCGTTTGTTGTCAGTTTACTATGTTCGGCCCGCAAACGCAAATATATATTCTTGAATCTTTACCATAACGTAGGGCCTATATATCGACATAATTCTTGACTTTCATAAGAGAAATGTTATAATGCTGATAGAGTACCCATAATATGTTTTGTGCAACATCTCCAATCGGGAAGGAAATTTTTATGAACCTGAAGCAGGCCCAGTACGTCAAAACCATCGCCGAATGCGGCAGCATCACCGCCGCCGCCAAAAAACTCTTTGTCAGCCAGCCCTCCCTGAGCCAGATGCTCCGGCAGCTGGAACAGGAAATAGGGCTGCCCATTTTTGATCGCAGCACCTCCCCTCTTCGGCTGACCTATGCGGGAGAAAAATACCTTTACGCCGCCGAACGCATTCTCGCTGCCAACAGTGAACTGGAAAACCAGCTGCGGGAAATCAAGCAGCAGCATGCCGGACGGCTCCGGCTGGGCATCAGCGTCACCCGGGCCATGCAGGTAATGCCCCTGGTTCTTCCCCTGTTTATCAGCAAATACCCCAACGTCACCCTGGAACTGACCGAAAGCGGCTCCGCCACATTGGAAGAACTTTTGCAGGCAGGCAGCATCGACCTGGCTCTGGCCGCCCTGGAATCCACCAGCACCAACCTGGCCTATGAACTGATTGAGAAGGAATCCATCGGCATATTGGCAGGACGGGATTCCAATACCGCCAAGCGCTTCCGTTCCGGCACTCACCTTTCCCTGGATAGCGTGGAAGGCGACAGCTTTGTATACCTGACCAAGGGTCACTCCTCCCGGGTGGTTCAGGACAAGCTGTTCCGCCGCTATGGATTTTCCCCCAATGTTCTGCTGGAGACGGATTCTCTGGAAGTAGGCCGCCGGGTGGCCATTGAAACCGGAGCCTGCATGATCTTGTCCAATATCTATGTGGATGACTATGTTCACCAGCGCAAAGCAGAGTTTTTCCCTCTGCGGGATTTTGAAAACAACCGGCACTTCTACGCCTGCTACCGCAAGGATGAATTTGTCCCCCGGTATGTCCGGGATTTCATCCAGATCAGCACCAAAGTGCTGACGCAGCAGCACGGCTGATTTTCCTTCAAAGCGCAAACCCCCCGAAAGCAGTCGCTTTCGGGGGGTTTGCAATGGTTACTTCTGATTTACCGCATCCACAAAGGCCACAAAGGCAGCCCGACCCTGGTCGGTATTCTTGTACACGCCAGCGTCTTCCAGAACGGCGGCAAAGACCTTGCCGGTTTCCTGCATCAGGATGTCCATGGCATTGTCCTGCGTGAAGGTATACTGCTTTTTCAGTTCCTCCACCCAAGGTGCATGCTTGGACAGCACTTCGTCGGAAGCAATGTCTTTCCCATCCACAATGGCCTGGGCCAGATCGGTCAGTTCCTTCTTCAGGCGGCTGGGCAATACGGCAAGACCCATAACTTCGATCAGGCCGATGTTTTCCTTCTTGATGTGGTGCTTGTCTGCATGGGGATGGAACACACCCAGGGGATGCTCCTCGGTGGTGATGTTGCAGCGCAGCACCAGATCCAGTTCGTAGTCTTCCCCTCTGCGCCGGGCAATGGGGGTAATGGTGTTGTGGGGTTCTCCGTCAGAGAAGGCAATCACGCCCACGCTTTCGTCGGAGTAGCCCCGCCAGACGGTGAGAATCTTATCCGCCAGTTCGGAAATCCGTGCAGGGTCCTTGCCGGTCAGACGGATGACGCTCATGGGCCACTTGACGATACCGGCAGAAATATCCTCGTAACCGGCAAAGGAAACTTCCTTCTCAATTTCGGCGGTTTCCATGGCGAAAGTGTAGTGGCCGCCCTGGAAATGCTCGTGGCTGAGGATGGAGCCGCCGACAATGGGCAGGTCCGCATTGGAGCCTACAAAGTAGTGGGGGAATACCCGCACAAAGTCCAGCAGCTTGTCAAAAGCGCTGCGGTCAATCTTCATGGGAACGTGCTCAGCATTGAACACGATGCAGTGCTCGTTATAGTAAACATACGGAGAGTACTGCAGGCACCAGTTGGCGCCGCAGATTTCAATGGGCACAATCCGGTGGTTGGCCCGGGCAGGATGGTTCATCCGACCGGCATAACCTTCGTTCTCCCGGCACAGCTGGCACTTGGGATAGGCAGTCTGGGGCGCATTCTTGGCAGCGGCGATGGCCTTGGGGTCCTTCTCCGGCTTGCTCAGGTTGATGGTGATGTCCATTTCCCCGTAGGGGCTGGGGTACTTCCAGCGCATATCCTTGGCAATGCGATAGCGGCGGATGTAGTCGGTGTCGCAGCTGAACCGGTAGTACCAGTCCGTTGCCTCCACAGGAGACTTTGCGTAGTTTTCCCGGAAGGTGCGGATCACTTCCCGGGGCATGGGAGTTACAGCGCCCATAATCCGGGTGTCGAAAATATCCCGGGCGGTAATTCCGTCGTCACACAGGCCGTTGGCCACAGCATAGTCCAGAATGCCAGCCAGAATCTCTTCCAGGTCCTCGGTCTGAGGCTCATCAGAGGGTTCATAGTCATCCTTATGCAGCAGGTCCAGCAGCCGATTGGTCAGCACCTGATGGTCCACCGGTTCTGCCAGGCCATGATTCATGGCATAGGACACCAGAGAGTCAATGTAAGTTTCAATTTTCATGGTTTCTTCCTCCCAAATCAGCCTTCAACGACCATTTCTACGCCGCCCTGGGGACGGATGGACAGCACATGGCAGGCGCCCTGTCCCAGCACTGCATCAATACCGCTGCGGAAGCTTTCCAGCAGGTCAAAGGGCACAAAGGCCTGAACCGTGCCGGCAAAGCCGCCGCCGTGGACCCGGTAAGCGCCCCGGCCCTGGAGATAATGCTCGCACAGTGCCAGAGAAACCGCCACGTCCTGGTGCTCCTTATATCCGGCAGGAATTACGTTCTGTAAGTACATATAGGAAGAGTAGCCGCTCTGCTTGACCAGGTTCAGGAAGGTATCAAAGTCTCCGGCTCTCAGAGCTGCCACCTGCTTAGGTACC
>USHP01000105.1 GCA_900554625.1 uncultured Eubacteriales bacterium
GCCCAGTACACTCAGCATATACTGTAAATGCTCCACCCGAACCCCTCTGTCGCCAAAGTCTATGGGGTTAGTATTTGCCCAGGAGATGGAGTAGAATTTTTGCCCCTGGCTTCGCAGCTCGGACAGGGAAGTGACGGCTGTATAGTATCGTACCAACGCATACCAGGTGGACCGGCCTACAATGCCGTCTACCGTCAGACCAAAGACCTCCTGGAATTTTTTGACCGCCGCTTCCGTCTGGGCGCCGAAGATTCCGTCCACCGGAGAAATTTTGGGAATGGCAGGGTAGCTTTGAGAAATCCGGTTGAGTTCCGTCTGAATCACTGCCACACTGGGGCCGGAGTATCCCCGCCGGAGGGGGTTGCCAGGATAGGAAGAAGTGACGCCGCGGACCGGGGCGTTGGTCACAATTTCCACATTGCCATAGTAGCTGGTGAGAATTTGCTCATAACTGAGTCCGTCGGTCGCCAGATTCTGACTGCCCCATTGGCTCAATCCTTCACATGTTACAGTAGTACCATTGCAGAACTTTGCAGCCAGAGGCTCTACAAATCCCGGCCTGCGAAGATAGTCGTTGAACATATCATCGACCAAACGGGAGATATTGTCAAAAAAACTTCGCCCATTGACAAAAAACTGGTCATATGCCGTGGAATTGGTGATGTCAAAATTGTATCCCCGACTGCGATAAAATTCTGTGTAGACCCGGTTCAAAGCGAAGGAGATAATGGCCAGGATATTGGCCCGCAGCGCTTCTTCTTCCCAAGTGGG
This sequence comes from uncultured Eubacteriales bacterium, assembly GCA_900554625.1. GTDB lineage: Bacteria > Bacillota > Clostridia > Oscillospirales > Oscillospiraceae > Faecousia. The sequence goes on from USHP01000105.1 coordinate 772, forward strand.
GTATATTTCACTGCTCGCCACATTTTTGACGTAATCGACAAAACTCACGGTGACATTTTCTGCGTCTGCACTTGGGGCGCCTAAATGTACCGTGATTCTTTGGGGTATGTAAGGTATTACGGAAACCATAGCATTCCTCCTATAGATTCTGGGGAGGGGTGTCGAAAATGACGGTATCGTTCCAAGCACCGGGAACTTCTGCCAGCGGAATCATTTCCAGGTTCTGAACCGTGGTTGTTCCGGCAAAGACCTGTACATGATCCGCTTCAATCTGTTCATATCCTTGCCGGTGTGCATAGATGGTCACGGTAGCAAAGGGGACTTCCGGCGGATTTGGCGCCAGACTTTCTGATTTATCCGGTACGGGTATTTCAATGGGAACGATGCGGCCGCTTCGATCTGTAATGCGCATAGCAATGGCAGTGCCATCTGTGGCAGTGACAATAATCGCAGTATCTTTCAAAGGAAGCTGGGCATTGCTGGCATATGCGCGCACCTGGATGTATCCGATTGCGGACAAAACAATCACTCCTTTCCTGCTCTCCCTTATTCTATGCGGTGTGCTGGAAGAAGGTTACAAAAAAGGTGGGCAGCGCCCACCTCAGAGAAAGTCCTGCATTTGTCGGATATTTGCGTTTTCGCAATCCAACAGTTTCTGGGAAAGAACTTGTATGGGTTCGTCGAATTGAGAAAATTGGTGCAGATTCTTCAGTCCGGTAATCATACCCCGGGTGTTTCCCTGAATCATCATCCCAGCAATTTTGGAATCGGTATTGCGCCCGGCAAGTTTCATCCGCGTCATCGTTTCTGCCATGAACCGAATCGCAGGGTCCAGTTCCGGCAGCTCCCAGCCTCTGTACATGGCTATGCGATGGGCTTCTGTCTCAATGGAATCATATTCACGCAGCTGCGATTCCAGGGCATCCCGCAGTCCGGGTTCCATGCTGGAGTCCAGTACACTGCGAATGCCGATCTGTCCCATCTGTGTGGTTTTCAGCAGGGAGGAAAGAAGTTCTTTGCTGTTTTTCATATTACATCACCACCAGTAGTATGCACATTCTGCCTTTGGGCATACATACAATAGAAGAATGGAAGGGATGTGATTTCTATGTGTGCAATTTCCGGAATCATCGGATTGCCGGCGGAGGAAACTGTGGTCAAGGCGATACTGAAAACCATGTATCGCAGAGGCCCGGATGATGCCCGCTTTTTTCAGCAAGAGGATGTAACACTGCTGCACGCAAGACTTGCAATCATTGATCCAGTCGGTGGACGACAGCCCATGGAACTGGACTTCGCCGGCGAGCATTATTGTCTGGTGTATAACGGAGAATTGTATAATACCCAGGAATTGCGCAGGGAATTGGTTGCCTCTGGACACCAATTCCTTGGGCATTCCGATACAGAGGTGGTCCTTCACGCTTATGCACAGTTTGGGGCAGACTGCGTGAACCATTTTAACGGAATCTTTTCCTTTGCGGTATGGGAAGAAAAGAACAGACGGCTGTTCATCGCCCGGGATCGGATTGGCGTCAAGCCCTTTTTCTACCATATTCATCAGGGAGGGCTATTGTTTGCCTCGGAGATCAAAACCATATTGGCCTACCCGGGAGTAGAGGCAAAGCTGGATGACAGCGGAGCGGCACAGCTGGTTATGCTAGGCCCTGGCAGACTGCCGGGGAGCGGCGTGCTGAAAGATATTTTGGAACTGGAGCCGGGCTACTGCGGGTATTTCCAGGAAGGAAAGCTAACGACTTACCAATACTGGAAGCTTCGCGACCGGATTCATCGTGACAGCTTTACAGACACGGTAGCGCATGTGCGATTCCTTGTAGAAGATGCCATCAAGCGGCAGATGGTATCGGATATGCCCATCGGAACTTTCTTGTCCGGTGGACTGGATTCCAGCATTATTACGGCGGTTTGCGCCAGGGAAAAGGCAAAAAATGGAGAAGTTCTGAAAACCTTTTCTGTGGATTATCAAGACAATGACCGCTACTTCCAGGCCAACAAATTTCAGCCCAATTCGGATGCTTCCTATATTAGAACCATGGTCAATGCCCGGAAAACAGACCACCATTGGACAGTTCTGACACCGGAGGACCTGGTCAGCTCCCTGGAAGATGCTACCATAGCCCGGGATCTTCCGGGGATGGCAGATGTGGATTTTTCCCTGCTGGCTTTTTGCCGGGAGATTCGGAAAGAGGTAAAGGTTGCCCTGTCCGGGGAATGCGCCGACGAGATTTTTGGCGGCTATCCATGGTATCGGGACCCGGAGGTTCGTGCCCAAGAGGGATTCCCCTGGGCGCAAAATACCCGGCAGCGTACAGAAGTTTTAACCTCCTCGGTCAGGATCAACCCTACGGACTTTGTAATGGATGCATACCGAAAAACCTGTCAGGAAAGCGATATTTTGCCGGGCACAACGCCGTTGGAGCGGCGAATGAAAGAGATGGTAAACCTGAATTTCCGGTGGTTTATGCAGACGCTGCTGGACAGAAAAGACAGAATGAGTATGTACAATGCTCTGGAAGTTCGTGTCCCGTTCTGCGACTATCGAATCGCGGAATATCTGTATGGCGTTCCCTGGGAATACAAAGATTACCAGGGACGGGAGAAAGGATTGCTTCGGTGTGCGGTAGAGGGGCTTTTGCCCCAGGAGGTTCTCTACCGGAAGAAAAGTCCGTACCCCAAAACCTTTGACCCGGCTTATGAAAAGCAGATTTCCGCCAAATTGATTCCTGTGTTGGAAAGTGACGGACCGTTGTGGCATCTTCTGAACAAGAAAGCAGTAGTGAACATGTTGGCGGAAGAGACACCCTGGCCTTGGTACGGCCAGCTGATGCGCAAGCCTCAGACCATGGCTTACCTGCTTCAGCTGGATTTCTGGCTTCGGCAGTACCATGTGGAATTCTGTTTTTAGCGATTGACGGATAGATGGGCCTATGTTAAAATAAATCCAAATGGAATTCTAAAGATAAAACAGGAGGCACTGTTAATGCGTAAAACAAAGATTATCTGCACCATCGGCCCTGCCAGCGAAAATGAGGAAGTATTGACTCAGATGTGTCTGGCAGGCATGAATGTTGCCAGACTGAACTTCTCCCATGGCTCTTATGAAGAGCACGAAAAAAAGATTGAGCTGATCAAGCGTGTTCGTCAGAAACTGGGTCTGCCCATTGCCATCATGCTGGATACCAAAGGCCCGGAATATCGGATTCGTACTTTTGCATCCGGGAAAGTGACCATTCACAACGGTGACCCGTTCACCTTTACCACCGATGAAGTGGAAGGCGATGAGACCAAGGTCAGCGTGAATTATAAGAATCTTGCCAAAGAATTAAAACCCGGCAATATTGTGTCCGTCAATAACGGCCTGGTCAAGTTTGAAGTCCAGCAGATTAACGGAAATGACATTTTGTGCAAGTGCCTGGTTGGCGGCGTGCTGAGCAACCGTAAGAGCATGTCTTTCCCTAATAAGGTTATGTCCGGTCCCTACCTCAGCGAGCAGGATAAGTCTGATATTCTGTTTGGCATTCGCCATGGCGTAGATTTTATCGCTGCATCCTTTGTTTCCCGGAAGCAGGATGTTTTGGACATTCAGAAGCTGCTGGATGAAAGCGGCGGAAGTGACATTGAAATTGTCGCCAAGATTGAAAATCAATCCGGTGTCGACAACGTAGAGGAAATCTGCTCCGTTTGCGGCGGTATTATGATTGCCAGAGGCGACCTGGGTGTGGAAATCCCGTTTGTGGAGGTGCCTTCTGTTCAGAAGAAACTGACCCGGAAATGCCGGATGCTGGGCAAGCGGGTTATTACCGCTACCGAGATGCTGGAGTCCATGATCCACAATCCCCGTCCCACCCGCGCGGAAATTTCCGACGTAGCCAATGCCGTATATGACGGTACCTCCTGCGTTATGCTGTCCGGTGAATCTGCTGCTGGTGAGTACCCGGTGGAGGCCGTAAAGGCAATGGCGCAGATTGCGGAATACACAGAGCAGCATACCGGTTACAAGAAGCGTTTCCTGTCCACCCAGTTTGATGGTGAGAATAACCTGGACTGCATTTCCCACGCAGTATGCTCCATGGCGTTGGACGTCAATGCCAAAGGCATTGTGGTTTGCTCGGTTTCTGGTAAGACTGCTATGCTGGTCAGCCGATTCCGTACACCGGTGGACATCATCGGCATGACCACCGATCGGAAAATTTGGCGGCGTCTTTCTATGAGCTGGGGTGTTACGCCGGTTATGGCGGACCAGTTCCCCAGTATGGATGTTATGTTCTACTACGCCAAAAAGGTGGCGGTGGATACACTGGGTTTGCAGCCCGGTGACAATATCCTGCTGACCGGCGGCCCGATTAACGGAAAATCCGGCAATACCAACACGATCAAAATTGAGACCATTTAACAATACGCCCCCGGCTTACCGCCGGGGGCGTATTTCTTATCTTCTCAGTTCTTCGTTGGCTACCAGAAGCAGCTGACGGATATTCAATCCCTGGGGACAGATCTCTTCGCACTTTCCACATTTGAGACACGCTGATGGTGCCGTGCCTGGTATGGCATCCAGTGAGAATGACTGCCCTTGCCGCTTGGCGTTCAGGTTGGTGAACCAATCCGGAATCGCAATTTCCTGAGGGCAAACCTCTGTGCAGTAACGGCAATTCGTGCAGGGAATCAATTCCTGGTTCCGGAAAATGGCACAAACGGCTTCTACTGCCTGCTGTTCCTGAGAAGTCAATGGCTGAAATTCCCGCATGAAACTTATGTTGTCTTCCAACTGCTCCAAGGTACTCATGCCAGACAGAACCATTCGGATACCTTCAAATCCTGCGGCAAAGCGGATGGCATAGCTGGCATTGGAGCCGCCGTGGAGGCGATCGAAAATCTTCTGCGCCGCCTCTGGGAGATTGACCAGTGCGCCGCCCTTGACGGGCTCCATCACGATCACAGGCTTGTTGTACTTTCGGCATACTTCATAGCATTTCCGGGACGCTACTTTTTCATCCTCGAAATCCACATAATTGAACTGAATCTGCACCACTTCGATCTGGGGATATTCCAGAAGAATTTCTTCGAGTACCTCCGGAGAATCGTGGAAAGAAATGCCCAGGTGCTTAATTTTTCCTTCCTGCTTCAATTCCAGAGCGGTTTCAAAGGCCCGCGCCTTCCGGAACTCCTGAAATCTGGCATGATTTAAAGCGTGCATCAGATAGAAGTCGAAATAGGAAACACCGCAGGCTTCCAGCTGCATCTGGAACAGGGGGCGGATCTCTTCCTGGGTCTTGAAATAAGTACCGGAGAGTTTGTTTGTCAGGATATATCGTTCCCGAGGATACCGGGATGTCAAGCACTCCCGGATGGCCAGTTCGCTTTTTCCGTTCAGATATCCATGGGCGGTGTCAAAATAGCAGAACCCACTTTCCAGAAAACGATCCACCATTTTCTTGGTCTGTGCAATATCCACTTCATCACCAATCATGGGAAGACGCATGAAACCAAAGCCAAAGTTTCGTTCCATGCCAGCAAAACAAATATCCATTTTTATTTCCTCCTATTTTTTTGTACCAGTATATCACCGGATACCGCTGGTTCGTCAAGTGGAAATTTTGATAAAAGATTTGCATGTAATTTGTACAGAGTATCGCTTTGCTGAGTGCTCAAGCCAGCTTCCGCAAATGGGGGAGAAGGTTTTGCGCAAAAGTGATTACCTAACCTATTGAAGGCGATCACAGCCCTGCCGTTGAAATCAGTTGTTTGTCTCTGATTTCAATTACTTCATCAAATAGCGATGTAATCTCTTCGGGCAATTGATGCCCAATATAGATGACGGTCTTTTCACTCTGGTTCGTAAGATCCGAAAGAATACGTTTAGTTGACTGAATGTCCAGATTGGCAAAACTCTCATCTAAGATGATAAAAGGGGTATTCAGCAATTCCATCCGTGCCAATGCGATTCGCTGCCGTTCACCACCAGACAGCGTGTTACCCGATTGCCCCAGAATTTCATCCAGTCCATGCACAAACCGGTTTAACACATTGTCCAACCCCACATGATGGACAGCATCTTGTACTTGCGCATCCGTATAGCGGCTTTCAAATAATGCTTGTACCGGGTCAACTCCAACTGGTATCTCCATTTATGACAGCACCGTAGAGCTGATGAGCGAACGGCAGTTGTTCGGGGCCCCCATTTGGC
>USHP01000106.1 GCA_900554625.1 uncultured Eubacteriales bacterium
CCAGCATGGCGCCGAATTTCTTCAGCCCGGTGGGAATCTGCTCTTCGCCGTTTTTCACCACTACCAGTGTCTTGTCGGACTTGACATTGGAAGTGACGCTGCCTGCGCCCATGTGGGATTTGTATCCCAGAATGCTGTCGCCCACATAGTTGTAGTGGGGTACCTGCACATTGTCAAACAAAATTACGTTTTTCAGTTCTACGGAGTTGCCAACCACACAGTTCTCACCCACCAGGGCAGAGCCGCGGATGAAGGCACAGTGGCGTACTTCGGTATTTGCACCGATGATGCAAGGCGCACCCAGGTAAGCGGTAGGCGCCACAACAGCGGTTTTATGTACCCATACATTGGGCTGAATCTGGTTGTAATCTTCGCCCAGCTGGCTGCCAAGGGAAAGAATCAGGGCTTTGATCCCCCCCAGAGCCTGCCAGGGCAGTTCAAAATCTGACAGGTAGGTTCCTGCCATGGAGTGGGACAAATCGAACAGATCGCTTGTTTTGAGCATACTTTTTCCTCCAGACGGCACACCCAGGTGCCAGGGATTGACCTTGACTACTATACATCGCCGAAGGGGCCTTGTCAATGACAAAACGCCATTTTGTGCATATATCGACTATAAATTTTGCAATTTCAACAATCTGAGAGAAAAAAAGGGAGCCGCACTTGGCAGCTCCTGAGGAAATCAATGATTCCGTTGTTCCACCATGGCGGCGATCTGCTTCAGCTCGTCGCTGGTGATATCCTCCCGACGCAGTAATGCTTCAAACAATCCCAGAATGTTGGGCTTATGACGATGGGAGAAGATGGTAGTCGCAAAGTACTCTTCCCGTGTCAGAGTCGGAACAAAGACTCTACCATAGGTCTTGCTCCGCTTTACCAACCCGGCTTCCTGAATCGCACCTTTTTGCAGCAGACCATTCAGCAGAATATGCACAGAGCTGTCCTTCCAGGTTTTCTCCTCAGAACGAGCCAGCAGATCTGCGCGGGACAGCGGCTTTTGCGCGTCCCAGAGAACGTCCATGATTTCCATTTCACTTTTTGTAAGTTCCACCCGTACACCTCCTTGATTTGAAGTCATTATAGACTGGTTTACAGTTTTTGTCAATTCTGTTATGCGAGATTTTAAGAAATTTTTTCTGAATTACCGATGATATTGGTTATCGATGGGTAATATCGAAACATTTTGCTGTAATATTGCAGGAAATAATTTCCTTTTTTGGAAATAAAAAAAGTTAATTTCCAAGCAGAGTTTCCCGCAGTATTTGCTGGTTGGCTTCCAGATCGGGAACCAGCACAGACATCCCGTTGATGGATTGATCGGAATATGTCCCCGCTGCGGGGACATATTGGCTGACAATCTGGGCATCGGAAAGCATGGGGAACAGCTCCAGACCATACATCAGTATTTCCACATTGCTCAGATCTGTGGTAATCATGGACAGTATATTTTTAGTCATGGTCAGCATGGTTGTCAGCCCTGCGCCCCGGTAGGCATCCATCAGAGCGCTGATGACTTTCCTCTGGCGATTGGTGCGGCTGAAGTCTCCATCTGCGTCCAGCTTACGGATGCGGGAGTAGGCCAGTGCCTGATCGCCGGTAAGCCGGTGAGTGCCAGCGGACAGTTCGCTTCCGGTTTCGTAATTGATAACTTCTGCCTCATCCTGCCGCAGTTCCATTTCCACTCCGCCCAGAAGATCCACGACCTTGGCAAACTGGCTGAAATCCACTTCCACACTGCCGTCAATGCGCAGATTGAAGTTTTCCTGCAATGTCTGCTCCAGCAGGGGGATTCCTCCGTAGGCGTAGGCGCTGTTGATACGATTGGATTCATAGCCGGGAATGGGGACGTACAAATCCCGCAGGAAAGAGGTCATGGTCAGCTGTTTGGTTTTCTTATTAAAGGTACACAGAATCATGGAATCGGAACGGGCCCGTTCCTCACCTTCCCGGCGATCCTGGCCCACCAGAAGAATATTGACAATGTTGCTGCCCCTGCCGCCAATTTGATTGGAAGCGGTTCCGGAAAGGAACTGCCCCAGATTCAGGGAAGGCAGCTCCGGCAGATGCCAGGAATCCCCGGAAAATACGCTGATGCTGCTTAAGTCCAGGGAAGGGAGCAGGCCGGTCTGATACTGAAAATAGGCAGTTGCTCCCACCATTACCGTTAAAATCAGCCCCAGCATCAGACACAGCAGTTTCATTGCCACCCGGGCGGGGGAGGATCTTCTTCTCTTTCGCATGTTAAGCCTCCTGTATGAGGAAAAGTGATTGTTATAGCATATGCAAATCCTGGCAGAGTATTCCGTCGAAATGGGAAAGGGGACTGAATTAAAGACGGATCATTTCTGCCAGGCGGGAAATAAACTCGGCATTGGTTGGCCGCTTCTTGTGCAGGGGGAAATAGCACTCCCAGACGGAGGGCTGGCGCTTTTTCCAGGCAACGTCCAGCGCGCTGCGGATGGAACGCTCCACATTGCTGCTGTCACAGTTGCAGATCTGGGCAACCGCGGGATACAGCTCCTTTGTCACCGATTGGCTGGAATCCTGAGCCATGAGATAGATGGCTTCCGTCAGGTACCGGCAGCCTCGATATTTGGCGGACACGCTGAGTTGTGTGAGCAGTGAGCGAATCTGGGAATGGGGGTCCACCGGCTCCGGAAGATGCAGACCATGGCTCAGATCTGCAACCCGGTTGGCCACGGCGTGTAAATCACAGGGTTTGTATACCAGATAGGCAACACCCAAACGCTCCGCAGCGGACTGAATGTAATCATTGAACAGGGGTGTCATCACCAGGACCTTGGGATTCAGTCCCAGGGCAACCGCCTGTTCCAACAGGGAGATTCCATCCAACTCCGTCAGCATCAGATCCAGAATCATCACGCCGCACTGTTCCCGCTGGAGAATGTGAAGGGCCTCTTTCCCGCTGCGGCTGGTAAATACCTGATACTGCGGGGAAAGAAGTTCTGACAGTGCATTCAAATAATCTTCATTGCTGTCCGCAAGCAGAAGTTTATGCGCATCCATTCCCATTCTCCTTTCTGTACGGATGGTTATACCATATCACAGGAAAAGGAAAAATTCAATTCGCTGACGCACAGGCTTTTGATTTTGGCGGACAAAAGAGGCGTGCCATCCATGGGGCACGCCTCAAATGCACACGGAAAAAGGGGAATCATGAAATGGGGAAGACGCAGACGAAGTATTTAGCCTCCGAAGAACCAGTTAAACCAGTCCTCATAGTTGCCTTCACTGGGCATGGCGGGCTGCGTCTCCTGGGTAGCGGGGGTGGGAAGTTCTTGAGGCTTTTCATCCAGGGTAATGTCCATGGTGACTTCCTTACCGCTGCGGATCACGGTGACAGTGGTGCTGTCGCCGCCTTTGAAGTTGCGCAGAGCCCGGGTAAGCTCCGTGATGTTGGAGACTTTGTACCCGCCCAAATCCGTAATAATATCTTTCGGCTGGATTCCAGCCCGGTCGGCGCTGCCGCCTTCCGTTACTTCCAGAACGTATGCGCCGGTGGGCAGACCAAACATGGCAGCGGAATCAGCGTCGGTGTTCTGCACCGTTACACCCAAATAACCGCCGGTGACATACCCATGCTCCACCAGATCGTTGATAATGGGAAGTACATCATCAATGGGGATGGCAAAGCCAATGCCTTCAATGGAAGCACCGGAACCGGTGGTGCCGGAGTACTTGGCAGTGGTAATGCCGATGACCTCTCCGCGCATGTTAAACAGAGGACCGCCGGAATTGCCGGGGTTGATGGCGGCATCGGTCTGAATCATATTGATGATGGTGTTGTCGGTAGCCACTTCCCGATTGATGCCGCTGACATAGCCCACGGTCTGGGTGGCGGCCAATTCGCCCAGGGGATTGCCGATAGCAACCACCATATCGCCAATTACCAGGTCGCTGCTGCTGCCCAAAGCGGCGGCAGGCAGATTTTCTGCTTCGATTTTCAGAACTGCCAGATCATTGGTAGAATCGAAACCCACAACTTCTGCGGCATATTCCGTTCCGTCGTACATCACAACGTCGATGTTAACCGCATCCTGAATCACATGGTAGTTGGTGACCACATAACCGTCCTCGGACAGAATAAAGCCGGAACCGGAGGAGGAACCCTCTGCCGGGCCATACATTCCGTTGGTCTGAATGGTGCTGGAAATGGCAACCACGCTGTTGACATTCCAGGCATAGAGCTGGCTGGGGGTCAGCACGTCGCCGGTATCTGGCAGAGCATGACCGGAACCGCCGCTGAAGGGAGCCGCCTGTTCAATCTGCTTTTCCAGAGAGTCGATTTTTTCTGTCAATCGGTCAATGGCGGCCTCGCTGCGCTCTTCCCAATATTCATTCATGGTGTAGGCGGTAATGAGGCAGCCGCCTGCCACCAGTGCCACAACCAAAACGCAGGCCAAAATCCGTTTGCCCAAGGGCTTGCGGGGCTTCTTTGGTTTGGGAGCGGTTTGGGGCTGATAGGTATATTCCGGAGCGCCCCGCTGGGGATTCACTTCAAAAGGAGAATCCGCATAAGGGGAGCTTTTGCCGGGAGCACCGGAAGTGGTGCCGGCCGCATCCTGGGGATTGTGCTGCTCGGCAGCGGAATCTACCGGCGGCTGCGGCGGCGTTTCCGGATTGGGATAATTCTGATTTTCAAATGACTCCATATATATAATATCCTCCTTACCGTTTCTTTGCCCAGCATAGCGGAAAAATATGAAGAAAATATGTATCCTGGGGAAACGAACTATAAATTGTGACAATATCATACTGGCAACCTATGGATTCGTCAAGAAAAATCGCGGCAGCGGGAGGCTGCCGCGGGAAAAAACTTACTTTTTGCGGAAGGACTTGCAGTCCGTGCACTGATCCATGGTAGGATTGGTTTCGTGAGTACCCACCAGGATGCGGTCCAGGGAGCAGTAGTTTTCGTTCTCGCAGTGGTAAGCGCACTGCTGTACGGTGCACTCGATGCACTTGTTGGCATGACAGTTCATAGTTGTTTCCTCCTTTTGTTTGATTACGGCAATAGTATGGCATAAGCTCGGGAAAGTATGCTGGAAATAATTTCCAAATATTGCATTGTACAACGACTTGTGGTATTGTAACAGAAAATACAGGCCATGCCTTACGAAATAAAGGAGATACCGCATATGGCAAAAATTGCACCATCCATCTTGTCTGCGGACTTTGCCAACTTGGAACGAGATATCCGGAATATTGCGCAAAATGGGGCAGACTGGGTACATGTGGATGTTATGGACGGTAATTTCGTGCCGAATATTACCATCGGCATCCCGGTGGTAAAAGCCATCCGTCCGGTAACCACATTGCCGCTGGATGTACATCTGATGATCGACCGGCCCATCCGTTATGCCGAGCAGTTTGTTCAGGCCGGCGCGGACTGGCTGACCATTCATATCGAGGCAGATACCCAGGAAAATACCATTGCCTGCCTGCGGAAAATCCGGGAATTGGGCTGCAAAGCTGCCATTTCCCTGAAACCCGGCACCCCGGCGGAAGCGGCCCGTCCATATCTGGAACTGTGTGATATGATTCTGGTGATGACGGTGGAACCTGGCTTTGGCGGACAGAAATTCATGCAGGATATGATGCCCAAGCTAAGGCAGCTGCGTACTATGCTGGATGCCGTCAATCCCGGGTGCCTGCTGGAAGTGGATGGGGGAGTGGACAGCCATACCTGCGGCATCTGCAAGGAAAACGGCGCCCAGGTTCTGGTGGCAGGCTCGGCCTATTTCAAAGCAAGCGACCGCTCTGCATTTGTCAGAACCGTCCAGGAATAAGGGAATAGATCGTTTTATACCGATTTTCTCTTTCCTGGGAATTGACAAGTCCGCGGACAGACGGTATAATATATGCGGAAAATCCCGGTTTTCCACTGTGTAAATCCAAAGGCGAACAAACGTCTTTTGAAAGAAAGGAAAATTGCCATGATTTATAGTGCAGAAGTACAGCATATGTGCTCCGTGGCCAAGGGCGCCTATCACGGCCCCGCTCCCATTCCTGAAGAGGGCAAGTGGGTTCAGGCTAAGGAAATTAAGGACATCAGCGGTTTCACCCATGGTATCGGCTGGTGCGCTCCTCAGCAGGGCTGCTGCAAGCTGACCCTGAACGTGAAGGAAGGCGTCATCGAAGAGGCTCTGGTGGAGACTCTGGGCTGCTCCGGCATGACCCATTCCGCCGCTATGGCTTCCGAAATCCTGATCGGCAAGACCATTCTGGAAGCGCTGAACACCGACCTGGTGTGCGACGCTATCAACACCGCTATGCGGGAACTGTTCCTGCAGATCGTCTACGGCCGCAGCCAGTCTGCGTTCTCCGAGGGCGGCCTGGCAGTGGGTGCTTCTCTGGAAGACCTGGGCAAGGGCCTGCGCAGCCAGGTTGGCACCATGTACGGCACCCTCAAAAAGGGCGTGCGTTACCTGGAGATGGCCGAGGGCTATGTGCTCAAGCTGGCCCTGGACAAGGACCATGAGGTTATCGGCTACCAGTTTGTCCACCTGGGCAAGATGATGGAAGCCATCAAGAAGGGCGTCGATCCCAAGGAAGCCTACGAAAAGAACGTCGGCACCTATGGCCGCTTCGCCGAGGCTGCCGAATACATCGACCCCCGTCATCAGTAATCCGAATTTGTTAAGAGGTGAGTGAAAATGGCTACTTTTGAAGGATACGAAAGAAGAATCGGCAAGATTGAGGGCGTCCTCAAGCAGTACGGCTTCACCGATCTGGATTCGATGGCGCAGTTTGTAAAGGACAAGGGCGTCGATGTGGACGGCATCGTCCGCGGCGTGCAGCCCATCGCTTTTGAAAACGCTGTGTGGGCGTACACCCTGGGCGCGGCCATTGCCCTCAAGAAGGGCTGCAAGACCGCCGCCGAGGCCGCCACCGCCATCGGCGAAGGCCTGCAGGCATTCTGCATCCCCGGCTCCG
>USHP01000107.1 GCA_900554625.1 uncultured Eubacteriales bacterium
TGTCTGCCGGGGTCTGCTTGACAAATTCGGTGTAATAATTTCTTCCGGGCCGGGCACCGTCACAGCCGCCTACCAGGAAGAAGTGCCGGATGGTGCCGGATTTCACTGCCTCCACCACCTTGTCCGCCACGCTCAGTACGGTTCCCCGGGCGAAGCCGGTCATCACCGTTTCGCCGCCATTGATGCCGGTGAAGGTCTGATCTTCTCCGAATCCGCCCAGAGCCAGGGCTTTCTCAATCACAGGGGTAAAGTCCTTTTCCTTTCCGATATGCACCATTTCCGGATAGGACACCACTTCTGTGGTAAACACCCGGTCGGCATAGCTGGCCTTGGGCGGCATCAGGCAGTTGGTGGTAAAGAGGATGGGTGCAGGGAGATTGGCAAATTCTTTCTGCTGGTTCTGCCAGGCGGTGCCGAAGTTGCCCTTGAGATGGGGATACTTCTTCAGCTCCGGATAAGCGTGGGCAGGCAGCATTTCACCGTGGGTGTAGATGTTGATGCCCTTGCCCTGGGTCTGCTCCAGCAGCAGCTTCAGATCCAGCAGGTCGTGGCCGGAAATCACGATGAAGGGGCCTTTTTCCACCTTCAGCGGAACAGTAGTCAGCACCGGGGTGCCGAAGGTCTCGGTATTCGCCTTGTCCAGCAGCTCCATGCAGCGAAGGTTGTATTTGCCTACTTCCATCACAACAGGCAGCAGCTGTTCCATGTCCCAGTCCTCTCCGACGGCAAACAGGGCCTTGGCCATAAACCGATTCAGTTCCTCATCGGTGTAGCCCAAAACCATGGCATGGTAAGCATAGGCAGCCACACCCCGGATGCCGAAGAGAATCAGGGATTTCAGGCTGCGGATGTCCGCTTCCGCTGTCCACAGATTTTGCATGTCATAGTCCTCATTTCTGCCGCAGGGGGCGCCGCAGCCGGTGCAGCCGGGAAGCAAGGCAGCCTTTTCCTGGTGGACCTGGTCAATCAGCTCCTGCAGGGTCTGGGTGTTGAAATTTACGTTGGTAACGGTGGCAAACAGCCCCTCAATCATCAGATTCCACACCCGGCCAGGAATCTGGGGGGCATTGTCGGTAGTCCGGGCCAGACCAATCAGGGCGCCGGTGAGGCAGTCCTGCAAATTGGCAACATCTGCGCTTTTTCCGCAGACGCCGGCCTTGCCAGTACAGCCGCTGCAGCCGGCTGTCTGTTCGCACTGAAAGCAAAACATCTTGTGTTCCATTTTGATTTTCTCCTTTATGTCGGTTTTCTCAGCGATCTAAAATCTTGCCATCCACGGAGATGGTCACCACCTGCCAGGGGATAAATTTTCCGCTGTCTTGCAGGGCCTTCTTCGCTGCCATTTCCAGGCCGCCGCAGCAGGGCACTTCCATGCGCACGATGGTCAGACTGCGGATATCGTTGTTTTGGAGAATCTGGGTCAGCTTTTCGCTGTAGTCCACACTGTCCAGCTTGGGGCAGCCCACCAGAGTGATTTTGCCCTGCATGAACTCCCGGTGCATATTTGCATAGGCAAAGGCAGTGCAGTCTGCCGCAATCAGCAGCTTGGCTCCCTGGAAATAGGGAGCGTTCACCGGCACCAGCTTGATCTGGCAGGGCCACTGTGCCAGCTGGGAGGGAATGTCTTCCTGCCGGTTCGTAACCTCCTGGCTCCGGTCAAAGCGGCGCATCTGATGCCCCGGACAGCCGGAATGGTGGGATTCCTTCTTTTTCTCCATGTTCGCCTTTACCGCCGCTTCGTCGTAAGCCGCTGCCTCCCGCTGCACAAAGGTAATGGCTCCCGTGGGGCAGGTGGGCAGGCAGTCGCCCAGGCCGTCACAGTAATCGTCCCGCAGAAGCTGGGCTTTTCCATCCACCATGGCGATGGCACCTTCGTGGCAGGCTTCGGCACAGGCGCCGCAGCCATTGCATTTTTCCTGGTCTATCTGAATAATTCTTCGAATCATAGGTTTCTCCTTATTTTCTCTTGAACTGACAAGAGCAGTATACTATAATGACGGCAAACTGTCTGTTGTTTTAACAACACAAGGAGCTTTTTTATGGAACTTTTGTTATCCCATACCCCGCTGTTTCAAGGAATTCAGGAGGCGGAAATTTCCGCTCTTCTGCAATGCCTGGCTGCCCAGAAACGAAGCTATCGCAAAGGCGATGTGATTTTCTCCGAGGGTACCGTCACCGAAAGTCTGGGCATTGTGCTCAGCGGCATGGCACTGATTTCCTTCTGCGATGCCTGGGGCAATCACAGCATTCTGGGCAGCGTAGCGCCGGGGGCAGTGTTTGCGGAGGTCTACGCCTGCATTCCCGGAGAGCCTTTGCGCATCAGCGTTTCCGCGGCGGAGGACACCACGGTTTTGTTTCTCAATGTCCGCCGGGTGCTGTCCACCTGCACCAACGCCTGCCCCTTCCATACCAGGCTGGTGCGGAATTTGCTGACGGTCTGCGCTCAGAAAAGCTTCCAGCTCTCCCAGCGGATTGCCCATACCAGTTTCAAGTCCATCCGCGGGCGGCTCATGTCCTATTTTTCCGAATGCGCCAAGGCATCCGGCAGCAATCATTTCCAGATTCCCTATAACCGGCAGCAGCTGGCGGACTATTTGGGTGTGGACCGCAGCGCCATGAGCAGCGAGCTGTCCAAAATGCAGCGCGATGGTCTGATCTGCTATCAGCGAAACGAATTTGTGCTGAAATCCCCCGAAGAATTTCAGGCTCTATAAATAGAAAAGCGCCGGGATTCTTTCGAATCCCGGCACTTATTTTACATAAAACGGAAGAAAAACAGATACAGCACCAACAAAAATACCAGAATTACCACAATCAGCACCGGCACAAATACCGCCAGGGCTGCCAGAATCATGGCCAGTCGGTCATTTTTTTCCAGAGGCAGCTGCTCCCGTTCCTCCTCAAACCGCTCCTCCGCCTTGCGGATATTCAGGACGCGGTTGATTTTTTTGCCAAACAGCATAGCGCCTTACCCGTTGTTCTTATGCAGGGGGAAGTGGCAGGCGACGTAGTGGTCGTTGCCCACGTTGGTCCACTGAGGGACCTCCTCCTTGCACTTTTGCTGGCAGTAACGGCAGCGAGTGTGGAACTTGCAGCCGGAGGGAGGATTCACCGGGCTGGGGATATCGCCTTCCAGCAAAATCCGCTCCCGCTTGTCCTCCTCATCCACCACAGGGATGGCAGACAGCAGCGCCTCGGTATAGGGGTGCAGGGTGTTGGCGAACAGTTCCTCAGTGGGAGCCAGCTCCACCATATTGCCCAGATACATAACGCCGATCCGGTCGCTGATGTACTTGACAACGCTCAGGTCGTGGGTGATGAACAGGTAGGTCAGGTTCTGCTTTTCCTTCAGTTCCGACAGCAGATTCAGAATCTGAGACTGAATGGACACGTCCAGAGCAGAAACCGCCTCGTCACAAACCACGAAAGCAGGGTTCAATGCCAGGCTCCGGGCAATACCGATTCTCTGACGCTGACCGCCGGAGAACTGATGGGGATACCGGCCGAACATGTAGTTGGCCAGACCGCAGTTTTCCATCACCTGGAAGATATACTCCTGCATGGCAGGATCGCCCTTCTTGAAAATGCCGTGGGACACCAAACCCTCGCCGATGATCTGTCCCACCGTCATACGGGGGTTCAGGGAGGAGTAGGGGTCCTGGAAGATCAGCTGCAGGTCCTTGCGCAGTACCCGCATCTCTTCCTTGCTCAGCTTTTTCAGATCGATGTCCTTGCCGTCCTTATGGTAGATGACATCGCCGTGGGTCTGGGGATACAGCTGCAGCAGGGTCCGTCCAAAGGTGGACTTACCGCAGCCGGACTCGCCTACCAGGCCCAGGGTTTCGCCTTCGTAAATCTCCAGAGAAATGCCGTCATTGGCACGAACATAGCGCTGCTTTTCCCGCAGCTTGGTCTTTTTCACAGGGAAGTACTGCTTGACATCCTTGATGGTCAGCAGCACCTTACGGTTCTCATTTTGCATGTTCTTTTCTCACCGCCTTCTCTGGATAGAAACACCGGATTAAATGGTTGGGGGCGACTTCCTGCAGCTCCGGCTCCGCTGCCAGACACTTCTCGGTGCAGTACTTGCACCGGGGAGCAAATTTGCAGCCCTGGGGCAGGTACAGCGGGTTGGGAACCGCGCCGGGAATTGCCTCCAGCCGCTTACCCTTGGGGGTATTAAGCCGGGGAATGGAGGTCATCAGACCTTCGGTGTAAGGATGGGAATGAACGCCGCCATGGAAGATGGTCTGGGCGTCGGCCTTCTCCACAATCTGGCCGCAGTACATAACCGCCACTTCGTCCGCCATCTCGTGGATAACACCCAGGTCATGGGTGATGAACAAAATGGAGGTTCCCATCTGATGCTTCAGCTCGTTCATCAGCTTCAGAATCTGGGCCTGAATGGTCACGTCCAGAGCCGTGGTAGGCTCGTCCGCAATCAGCAGCTTGGGCCGGCAGGCCAGAGCCATGGCGATCATCACGCGCTGGCGCATACCGCCGGAGAGCTGGAAGGGATACTGCTTTGCCACCCGCTCGGGGTTGGGGATTTTTACATCGGACAGCAGGGAAACCGCCTTTTTATAGGCCTGCTTCTTGTCCATCTTCTGGTGAAGCCGCAGGACTTCGCCGATCTGGCGCTCAATGGTGAACACCGGGTTCAGGGAGGTCATAGGCTCCTGGAAAATCACGGAGATCTCATTGCCCCGGATGTGGTGCAGGTCCTTGTCGGAAGCATTCAGAATGTCCTTGCCGTCGAAGGTAACGCTGCCGCTTTCGATATAGCCGTTGCCGTCCAGCAGACGGATAATGCTCATAGCGGAAACGCTCTTACCAGAGCCGGACTCGCCCACGATACCCAGGGTCTTGCCGGCATCCAGGCTGTAGGTCACGTCGTTGACTGCCTTGACGATGCCCTTCTTGGTGGTGAAATATGTGTGCAGGTTTTTGACTTCAAGCAAATGCATTCCGGCTCACCTCTCTTTCGATTTGGGGTCAATGGCATCCCGCAGGCCGTCGCCGATGCAGTTGATGCTGATGGTGCAGATGCCCAGCAGCATAGCCGGGAACAGCCAGCGCCACCAGTAGTTGGCGATAACCTGACCGTTCTGGGCGCCGGTGAGCATGTTGCCCCAGGTGGCGTTGGGCTCGTTGACGCCGAAGCCGATGAAAGACAGAGAAGACTCGGTCAGCATGCAGGTCGCGAAGTTCAGGGTTGCATTGACAATGATAACAGTAATGATATTGGGCAGGATATGGCGGAAGATAATTCCGGCCTCCCTCACACCCAGAGCCTTGGCAGCGGTGACGAATTCCTGCTCCCGCTCTGCCAGCACGCTGCCGCGGACCAGACGGGCAATGCCCGGCCAGGACAGCAGGCCCAGAATACACATAATCAATATAATTCTCTGGGTTTCACTGATACTGTTGCCCAATATGGACGACAGGATGATACAGAAGGGAAGGAAGGGGATGGAGGAAACAATTTCCGTCAGACGCATCAGCAGGTTATCCACCTTGCCGCCCTTGTAACCGGAAATACCACCCACCAGAATACCGATGATGGTAGAAATCACAACGGAGATAGCACCCACGGTCATGGTCATCCGTCCGCCAATCAACAGCCGGCGGAACAGGTCACGGCCAAAGGCATCGGTTCCCATCAGGTAGCCCTTCAGGCCCCAGGCGATCACCCGACCGTCTTCCGTAATGGCGTAGTTGGCATAGTAGCCTGCATCCACGCTGGCAATGCCGGTATTCTTGGGGGCATTGGCCTGTCCGTGGGTATTGTCACCCCAGCTGCACAGAGAACCGTCCTTCAGGATGGCAGTGTAGTGATAACGGCCTGCGCTGATGGAGGCCACCTGGCCCTGGATCTCTTCGGGGACATTCAGGGTCTTTTTGATGTTGTTGCCCCAGGTGTAGACACGGCCGTCGGAAGTCACAGCAGCTGCGCTTTCGTCGGTAATGGCCAGATCCACCACATCACCCTGGATTTCGGCAGGGATATTGGTATAGGCAGAAGTCTTGTTGGTCAGGGGTACAACCTCGCCGTCCTTGGTCAGTACCATGACGATGTTGGTGCTGGCGGCGAACTTTTCGATGTTGCCCTGCACCCCTTCTGGGTAGGTAATGCTCAGCAGGTACTGGCTGCCCCAGTTGTACATTTCTCCGTCCTCAGTCAGAGCCAGAGAAATCTGGTAACCGGCCATGATCTGCTTGATGTCATTGCCGCCGGTGCGCAGTTCCATGGGGATGGAGTTCAGGCCCATACGGTCATTACCCCAGGTAAAGACCTGGCCGTCCTCATTCACGGCAACCACATGGTCCAGGCCAGCGGAAATCTGCACCAGCTTACCGGTTTCCTTGGCACTGGGAATGTTCTTCAGCTTGTCGTTGGGGAAGGTGCCCCATTCATAGACGTTGCCGTCCTTATCCAGGCCTACAGAGAAGGAGCTGCCCACAGACAGATCCTGGGCGTTGTTCTTCAGGCCGGCGGGCACATTCAGCATGCCGAAGCCCGGGGCCACGTTTGCCTGGGTAACATCCTGATAGTACAGGTCAATGGGGAAGAAGTACGGCAGGAACACACAGCACAGGAAAATGAAGGTAAACAGAATCACACCGATCATGGCGATCTTATCCCGCAGGAAATCGTGGATCACCATCTGCATGGGGCTATGGAGTACTTCTTCTTCCTCCTGGGGCATGCCGCCCATCATCATCTGCTGGGCAGCCTTGGAGGCCGTGGAACGGCGGGGGGATTTTTTCTTTTCGTTACGCATTCTTTTGCCTCCCTTAGTCTTCCAGTCGTACCCGAGGGTCAACGATGGTATACGCGATGTCCATAATCACGTTGCCGGTCAGAGACAGCACAACGTAGAACATCTGCATGGTCAGAACC
>USHP01000108.1 GCA_900554625.1 uncultured Eubacteriales bacterium
ATACCGAGGAACTCTGCCGGAAGCTCCAGAGTATGTCCTACGAGGAACTGAAAAAACTCTGGAAATGCAACGACCAGATTGCGGAGCTGAATGTTCGGCGGATACAGAATATGGATCTGCGCAAGGGCTTGACTCCGGCAGTACTGGCTTACGAGGGAATTCAGTATCAGTACATGGCTCCCAGCGTGTTCACAGAGCAGGAATATTCCTATATCCAGGATCATCTGCGGATTCTGTCTGGCTTTTACGGTATCCTGCGCCCTTTTGATGGAGTGACACCCTATCGGCTGGAAATGCAGGCAAAGCTCAAAATAGGGGAGTACAAAGGCCTCTATGCCTACTGGGGTAATCGCCTGGCCGAAACTCTGTTTGCAGAAACAAGCTGTATCATCAACCTGGCATCCAAAGAATACAGTATGTGCGTGTCAAAGTATCTTCCGGGTTCCGTTCGCTTTATTACCTGCGTATTTGGTGAGGAGAAGAACGGCAAGGTCATCGAAAAGGGTACTATGTGCAAGATGGCACGGGGAGAGATGGTGCGATTCATGGCGCAGAATCAAATCCACACGCCGGAGCAAATCCGGATGTTTGATCGCCTGAACTATCGGTTCAATGAAGCACGCTCGGATGAGAATACCTACATTTTCCTGCGTAGTGAGGAGAAGAAAGCCGATGATTGATTGTATTTCGGTGGAGAATATGCGAAGAAGCGATGCCTACACCATCGCCAATCTGGTACCCAGTTTGAAATTGATGCATCGGGCGGCATATGGCGTTTTTCTGGCAGCAAACTGGAAGGGAACTATCGCAATCGTGGTTGGCTCCGGCAATAACGGAGGAGACGGCTTTGCCCTTGCTTGCATCCTGAAAGAGCATCACTATGACTGTACGGTGTTCACTGTCAGCCATCGGCTGTCGGAAGACAGTGCGTTTTACGCGGAGAAAGCAGCTTCCACAGGGGTTCCTGTGCGCCCTTTTGAAGCCCAATGTCTTACAGGCTGCCAATTCGTAGTTGACTGCTTGCTTGGTACCGGTTTTCAGGGACAGCTGCGAGAGAATTACCGTACCGCTATCGATGCCATTAACGCATCTGGCGCATATGTGGTCAGCGTGGATATTAACAGCGGCATGAACGGCGATAGCGGTGAGGGGGAACTGGCAGTTCGCTCTGACTTGACCGTTACCATTGGCTATGTCAAACGCGGCCTGATTTCTGGAAATGCAGGAAAACACATGAAGAGACTGGTTTGCGCTGATATTGGCATTAAACTGGTGAAGGAAGAATGGAAGATTTGCGAAGAGCACGACATTCCGGACGAAACTTGCCTCCTATGTCCTCGGTGGTTGGATCTGCAGTCCATCAAAACAATGTCGACTGATAAAACTGAATAGAGGAGAACCAATCTCTCCAGAGCAAACAGGTGAAGGATTCTTTCTTCACCTGTTTTTCTATTTCCATTGCAGCGGGCTTGCAATGTCATCAGCACAGTAGATATCGTGTCAAGTGGCTCACTTACCGGCATACAATTTGAGAAGAAAGGAGGGCTGGTAGTATGGCAAGACGCTTTGCGACTCTGGAGAAAATTGAACACAAGCGGGAGATCACTAGAGAAATCGATGAACCATTTTTGTACCGCCTGCAAAGCGGATTGTTGCTGGCCCTCAAAGAGCAAGGGAGGCTCAATGAAGTGCAGTACCGCCACGCCCAGGACCGATTGGATCGGCAGCACCGGGAATGGATTCAGAAACACAAACAGAAAGGGGAGTATCCATGATGAAAGTAGCGGGCTATTGCCGGGTATCTACCGATAAGGAGGACCAGGCCAATTCCTTTGCGTCTCAGCAACGCTATTTCCAGGAGTACATTGCCCAGAATCTCGACTGGGAGCTGTATGAAATCTACGCTGACGAAGGCACCTCCGGTACCAGCACCAGGAAGCGGCTTCAGTTTAACCGGATGATCCAGGATGCCCGGGAAGGAAAATTCCAACTGATTCTGACCAAGGAAGTCAGCCGTTTTTCCAGAAACATTGTAGACACCCTGAGTTACACCCGTGAGTTAAAGCGAATCGGTGTAGCAGTAGAGTTTGTAACCGACCACATCAACACCATGGACGGTGATGGGGAACTGCGGTTATCCATCATGGCCACAATTGCCCAGGATGAGAGCCGCAAGACATCCAATCGTGTAGTTTGGGGCCAGACCCGCCAGATGGAAAAGGGTGTTGTATTCGGGCGATCCTTGCTTGGCTATGATGTGAAGAACGGCAATATGTCTGTGGAACCGGAAGGGGCAAAGATTGTTCGGCTGATTTTCCAGAAATACGCGGGGGAACAAGTGGGAACCGTTGAGGTTGCTCGCTTACTCAACCGAGAGGGATATCGTACATACCACGGCGGCAAATGGAAATCCAGTGCTATTATCAAAATTCTGAAAAATGAGAAATATGTCGGAGACTTAGTGCAAAAAAAGACCTACACCCCCGATTACCTGACTCACGAGAAATGTACCAACAAGGGGCAGGTACCTCAAATCCGCATAGAGAACCACCACGAACCCATCATCAGCCGGGAAATCTGGAATATGGCGCAGGAACGAATGGCACAGAACAACAAACACAGAGCGGGGGATGGCGGTCATTCTAACCGCTTTGTATTCTCCGGTAAGATAAAATGCGGCCTGTGCGGAGCAAGCTTTGTAGGCCGAATAAAAAAGCGGAAAGACGGCACCAAGATACGCCGGTGGAGCTGCGGAACGACAGTGAATGAAGGCAAAGACGGCTGTAATATTGGCAAATTGGTTCGGGATGATGACGCCATGAACATGCTGAGACTCGCTGTCAGGAACCTATCACTGGACGTTAAGCCCATCATTGACAACATAACGGCATTGGCCTTGGATGCGATTCAGGCCGGGGAGAGAGGCGTCACAGATGCACCGGAGCGACTGCAGTTCGAACTGGATCGGATCCAGCACAAGAAGGAAGCCGTTATGGATTACTACTTTTCCGGGGATATCTCCAAAGAAGATATGCTGGCTATGAAAAAGCGGTATGAAGATCAAGAACAAGCCTTCCGTGAGAGACTGGAAAAAGCAGAAGTCAAGCAGCAGCAAGGCAGCGGCACCACGCAGCTGAAACAGGCCATTCAAGCGGAAGTGACAGACCTGCTGAACTATCAGGTGGAAAGCGAAGTGTTGAGCAAAACCCTGCTGAATAGCCTTACCGTATTCCAGGATAAGCATATGGAGCTGCGCCTAAATGATCTGCCGATGGTCTTCTGGTTTGAAGGATGATACTGCTTTTCCTATTTGTCTGAACATATAGACCATCTGCAAAATAAAGATGATTGTATGGTTGCTTTTCAAAATAACAGGTGTTATAATAACATAAAAGATATAGAATACATAGGGGGAAGGCTATGGCTTCTGAAAAGAGAATTACCAGGGAAAGCATCCTGCAGGCCGCAACCCAAACGATCCAAGGTGGGGGAGCAGAGTCACTCACCGTCCGAAACATTGCTAAAACATTAGGCTGCTCTACCCAGCCGCTGTATTATGAATTTGAGAACATTCAGCATCTGAAGGATGCGCTGTACGACTATATTCGAGAGAATTTCCTGAAATTTCATAATGACAGCTATAAGGCCTTCGGACAGAGTTTCCTGTTCTTTGCCATGAAGGAGAAGGAACTGTTCCGCTTCCTGTACTTGCAGCAGCGACAGCCCGGACAGGATCTTCTGGACGACCTGAACTGGGAAATGCTGATCTCCCTGCTGGCGAAAAATCTGGAAATGCCTCTGGAAACTGCCCGGGAAATGCACCGGCAGATGCAGTTTCGCTGCTATGGCCTGGGTGTCATGCTGGCGATTGGCTATCAAAGCATGAACCAGGAACAGATTGACCAGGAGTTAACGGAGTTTTTCCGGATCATCTTGCGCCACTACAAGGGTATTACCAGCGAAGAAGAACTGGAGTACTGGCTCCAGCGCTCCCGAAATCTTATCTATTAAACCACAAGGAGGTTACCATGGAAAACAAAGGTACAAGACAGTACGACGTGGTTGTCATTGGTGCCGGTAACGGTGGATTGACAGCCGCAATTCGCGTACTTCAGGGAGGCTATTCCTGCCTGCTCCTGGAGAAGCACAACCTGCCCGGCGGATTTGCCACCAGCTTCAAACGGGGACGGTTTGAGTTTGAAGCCAGCCTGCATGAACTGAATGACTTTGGCTCTGCGGAAGCTCCGGGCGACATCCGGACCCTGTTCCGGGACCTGGGGGTGGAGGATAAGGTGGACTGGATCCGCATTCCAGAAGCCTATCACTTGATCACCACGGACAAGAAGTATGATTGCGAAATGCCCTTTGGCGTGGAAGCCTTTATCGACAAGATGGAGCAGTATGTCCCTGGCTCCCGGAAGTCCATGACGGAGTTCTTTGAGCTGTGCAACGAGGTTCGGGACGCTCAGGCCTATTCCAACTCCGTTAACGGAAATACGGATTCCTCCTACATGAAATCCCATTTCCCCAACTTCGTAAAGGCTGGCAGCTACAGCGTCAATGAAGTTCTGGATTCTCTGAAGATGCCTCAGGCTGCGCGGGATATTCTGAACGCCTACTGGTGCTATCTGGGCGTGGACTGCGACCGGCTCAGCTTCCTGCACTACGGCTCCATGGTCATCCGCTATATCACCCGGGATGCTTGGATGCCCAGAATGCGCTCCCATGAAATCAGTTTGGCTCTGGAAAGCCGGATTCGGGAACTGGGCGGCGATGTGTGGTATCATTCCGAAGCATCCCAAATTCACACCGACGCAGCAGGGAAGATCACCGGCGTGGAGTTGAAGGACGGCACGGTCATCGCAACCCATCATGTGATTGCCAACTGTTCTCCCCACTTGGTCTTCGGAAAAATGCTGCCTGCGTCTGCTGTCAGCGAGCAGGCCGTTCGGGCAACCAATGCCCGTGAGTTTGCTGGGCGTGGATTTTCCATGTTCCTCGGCCTGAATAAGTCTGCCGAAGAGCTGGGCATCAAGAGCCACAACTACTTCATCTATGACACTGCCGATTCTGCCAAGCAGTTTGACCTGATGAGGAAAGTGGACACCAACCATGTCCAGGCTACTGTGTGTCTGAACAATGCGTTCCCGGAATGTTCGCCCAAGGGAACCTGCATGATGTACTTTACCACCATGTTCATGTCCGATGACTGGGGCAATGTAACCGAAACAGACTATTTCAAAGCAAAAGACCGGGTTGCAGCTGATATGATTCAGGTATTTGAGCGTGAAACCGGCTGCAATCTCCACGACCACATTGAGGAAATTTGTGTAGCCAGCCCCACAACCTATGCCCGCTACTGCGGTCATCCGGAGGGCAGCATTTACGGCTACCTTACCGCAGATTGGGACAGCCTGATGCCCCGTCTGATGATGATGAAAGAGGATGCAAAGCTCTTCCCAGGCCTGCGGTTTGCGGGAGGCTACGCCATGCGTTCCAGCGGATATTCCAGTGCCTATGTCTCCGGCGATATTTCTGGACGGCAGACGGTTGGCGACCTGAAAGCGGAGGTGAAGTAATATGAAATTCAAAAGACAGATATTTGGATTTATGGATATGCTCCGGTTCAAAAAAATAGTGCCCAAGCGGCGGGAAGCCCTGGCAAACGGCGCCAACACGCCAATTCCCCAGGAATACCGGACCAATGTACTGGCGAAGAAACTTCATCCAGGCTCCATGGAAGTGGAGCTGGTTGCCATCCGGGATTTGACAGACCGGATGAAGGAGTTTACCTTCCGCCGGGTAGATGCGGACGCATTTCCCTACTTCCGCGCAGGTCAGTATGCCTCTTTGCGCACTGCAGTTGGAGAAAGCCTGGTCAGCCGTCCTTACTCCATTTCTTCCAGCCCCCGGGAAGCCTTGGAAAACAAACTGACCCTGGGCGTAGAAGATGCTGGATTCTTTTCCCACTATCTGAACACCCAGGCCAAAGTAGGCGATCGCTTCACTATGAGCGAGCCCAGCGGAGAATTCCACTATGAACCCCTCCGGGACGCAAAGCAGATTGTCTGCGTGGCCGGCGGCTCCGGTATTACGCCGTTCCTGTCCATGGCAAAAAGCCTGGTGGATAAGGATGAACCTTATGACATGATTCTCTTTTATGGTGCAAGAGATGAAGCTCATATTGCCTATAAAGCAGAGTTGGATGCCCTTGCCCAGAAGGGATTGAAGGTCGTCTATGTCCTCAGCGATGAGCAGAAGCCCGGATATGAACAGGGGTTCATCTCGGCAGAGCTGATGGCCAAGTATGTGGATTTGAAACAGGTAACGTTCTTCCTCTGCGGACCGGCGGCGATGTATGCCTTCTTGGAGAAGGAATTGGCACCTCTGAACCTGCCTGTGAAGGCTGTCCGCAAAGATGCCACCTGCTGCTTGGATTTGCCCATTGAGAATCCCCGGACATTCCGTCTGACGGTACGGATTCGGGATCAGGTCAGTACCATTGACGCCAAGGAAAACGAGACCTTGCTTACTGCGATGGAGCGTGCTGGAATCCCGGCCCCCAACAAATGTCGAGCTGGAGGCTGCGGCTACTGTCACAGCAAGTGGATTTCCGGAGACTACCAGGTGGCAGAAAAACGAGATGGCCGCCGGGAAGCAGACCGGAAATTCAGCTGTATTCATCCCTGTGTCACTTACCCTATGAGTGATATGGAGATCGATGTTCCACCTGCGGAGTAAATATGCTTCTTAGTTTGACACAATATTAGGGCAACACCGCATAATGGGGTAAGGAGATTCGGCGAGAGATTTTGACCCGA
>USHP01000109.1 GCA_900554625.1 uncultured Eubacteriales bacterium
GGTCACTCCGGCTGACGTGCAGGCTGCTTTTCCCGGCATCAGCTTTGCGGTGCATGCGCTGTCGGAGATTTTCAAGCCGCTGGGTCTTGCCAAGGACCCAAGCATTATGCTCAACAACTTTGCTCCGTATTACCAAAAGCTGCTCGGAGGCATTCTGCTTTTTGACAAGGCTATTGAGGAGAACCCCAATAATCTGTATCCACCCGCTGATGCCGCACTCATTGGCTGTGCCACTTACGGTACACAGAACAATACCAAAGGCACCAAACGCGGCGGCTATAACCAAACAGAAAGCGAACTGAACCTTACCGACCGCTATATGAAGTTTGTGTATGACTTCACCACATCCCAGGCAAATGGCACCATTTCCTGTGTTTGTCTGACTCATGCAAACGGTGGCTATACCTCCTATGGTGGTTCGGATGCTGTATTGTCCTCGTCCTATCCATTGGGCACCCGTGTGGATGACGGCTCCCTGCAGTATGTATACACCAACTACACCGGAGCAAACACCGGGGATAAATACAGCGGCTACACCGTGGGAACTACGGAATTGCTCTTTTTGATTGACCGTGAAAGTGACATTGCGTATTACTTCCGCATTGACAGTGCATCGGCTATCACCATCGTCAAGCGCCGGGCATACCTCAAAAGCGTTTCCGTTCTGACCAGTCCGTATTCGAAGAAGGAATATGTAGATGAGTTCAAAATTGAGGGACTCTCTTTGAATACGTCCTATGTATCCTACAATTTCGATCATGCGACCAACTGTCTGTACATCACCACATCCTCTGCGAGTTACAAGGATGCAAACGGCGCATTCAACATTACAAAAATCGATGTCAGCAACTGGACAGTCACCAAATACACCATGACCAATACATCCAATGTGCGAATTTCCACCAGCGGTATGCGCTATGCTTTCTGTCACAATGGTTTTGTTTACATCAAATCCTATAACAGTCCTTATGACATTTATAAGTTTGAGATTGGCAACTCCGCTAACGTAGTAAAGCTGAAGCGAAACACCACTACGGGTGTCAACGGTCTGGCACAACTGGCTGTCAATGGCCGTGTTTATTATGAGAACTACTACAGCAACTACACGCTCCACATTGCAAACGAGGCTACGGAAGAGATTCTGAACCCGGAGAACGGCTATATCTACTGCGGCAGTTCCAAGTACCAGTATTGCTATACTCCGGTGCTGAACGAGCCAATGCTGTATTTTGTGAGCTGCGGTGGGCAGACCACCATTGGGTACATTCTTTTGCTCAACTATCTGGCAACCATCAACAACCTGCCGGAGCCGGTCACCAAGACCAGTGACAAGACCATGAAGGTCACCTATATCATCCAAGAACAATAACCACAGAAATCTGCGATTGCTCCATCCGGGGCAGTCGCTTTTTTCATACATCATTTCATGAAGGAGGAACTCATTATGAAGGAACTTTGGAACACCATTCAGCTTGTCTTTGCCGCTGTCGGCGGTTGGCTGGGTTATTTCCTCGGAGGCTTTGACGGTCTGCTTTACGCGCTCATCGCCTTTATGGTAGTGGACTACATCACTGGCGTCATGTGCGCCGTAGTCGACAAGACCCTTTCCAGTGCCGTTGGCTTCAAAGGCATCTGCCGTAAGGTTCTGATTCTTGCCCTGGTAGGCATTGCGCACATCCTTGATGCCAACGTCATCGGTGATGGCAGCGTACTCAGAACCGCCGTTATCTTCTTCTACATCTCCAATGAGGGTGTCAGCCTGCTTGAGAATGCAGCACACCTGGGACTGCCTGTCCCTGAGAAGATGAAAGGGATCCTGGCACAGCTTCACGGCCGTGCCAACAAGACTGACGAAGGAGGCGAATAACATGGCTTTTACAAACAGCCCTCTGGTATCCTACACCAAGATCTCGCCCAACCGTACCAAGAACCGCAACCATGCCATTGACACCATCACCATTCACTGCGTGGTGGGTCAATGCTCCGTGGAGACCTTGGGTAACGTGTTCGCACCGGAGAGTCGAAAGGCATCCTCTAACTATGGCGTAGGCGTGGATGGCCGTATCGGTATGTACTGCGAGGAGAAAGACCGTTCCTGGTGTTCTTCCAATGCTGCCAACGACCACCGTGCCATTACCATTGAGGTAGCATCCGACACCAAGCATCCGTATGCGGTGAACGATAAAGCCTATGCCGCGCTCATCGACCTCTGCGTGGATATCTGCCAACGCAACGGCATCAA
This sequence comes from uncultured Eubacteriales bacterium, assembly GCA_900554625.1. Taxonomy (GTDB): domain Bacteria; phylum Bacillota; class Clostridia; order Oscillospirales; family Oscillospiraceae; genus Faecousia. Next base: position 2,243 of record USHP01000109.1, read on the forward strand.
GAAACTGGTATGGTCTACCAACAAGAACGAGCGGGTGAACCATCTGAACGGCTGCAACATGACCGTTCACAGGGACTACGCAAACAAGTCCTGTCCCGGTGATTATCTGTATGAGCGCCACGGTGCCATTGCGGATGCGGTCAATGCAAGGCTGAATGCCACTGTTGAGGACAAGACCGAAACACCTGCTGAGACCACTCTGCCCGAAAAGCTGACCACGGGATACTACCGTGTGCGTAAGGCTTGGAAGGATGCCAAGAGCCAGGTCGGTGCTTACAAGGTGCTGAAGAATGCGAAGAACGCCGCAGAGCACAGCGTGAGAAATATCGGCAACAGAGAACAGCCGGAAAGAATAACCCGCAAAATAGTACCGATCCCAATTCGCAGGAGGAGACAAAAAATGACTGCTAAAGAATACTTGTCCCAGGCACGGCTCTTGGATAATCGCATAAATGCCAAAATCCAGCAGGTCGCCTCGCTTAATGACCTGGCTACCAGTGCGACTGCCACATTGTCCGGGATGCCCCATAGTCCCAATCGTGCATCCTCCAAAATGGCTGATGCCGTGGTGAAGATCGTTGACCTCCAGCATGAAATCAACGAGGATATCGACCACCTGGTGGATCTGAAGCGTGAAATCATGCGGATGATCAAGGCCATCCCCAATACGGAGTATCAGCTCATTCTAGAAAAGCGGTATCTGTGCTTTATGCCCTGGGAGCAGATCGCCGTGGATATGGGCTATTCGATTCAGCACATATACCGCCTTCATGACCGGGCTTTGCAGGCAATCACTATACCCTGCACCTGGCCGAGAAAGAGGTAGACCTCAAAAAAGAGCTGAAGGAAACCGGTGCGTCTGCGCTGGTCACCCTGCGAAAAAGCCTGGATATCCCCGCTCACCTTTCAGATATCCTGAAGATGACGGTGAAAGGGCAAACCAAGATCAACCTGGAAATCACTGGCTCAGAAGAACCGCTTTCTCAGCTGGACGCCATGATGAACAAGCTGATCCTGGCAATAATCTGCGCCGGACTGCTGGTTGGCTCCAGCCTGATCTGTACCACTGACATGGCGGGAAAATTATTCGGTATCCCAGCGTTGGGGGCCGTCGGTTTTTTATTGGCACTGATCTTGGGGTTGATTCTGGTCTATACCATACTCCGGAAAAAGTGAATTCAGGCTTCATTCCACTCATTGAAAAAGTACGATTGGCAGGGTAAGCCATTTCTGGCCAGCCCTTAACAGGAGAATCCATAAGATGGGGCAGCCAGGCAGGCCAAACGGGCGCGTTGTCGAATAAGTTTCGGCTCCCCAAACGAATGAAAATCCAATCGCTCAATGTTGTGCCCTTTAGAGGTTTTCGTTTCCCGAAAGTATTACACCATCAACACAAGCAAACCGTCAGAAATGGTTTTTCCGCTTATCTATCTTCGTAACCAGCAGTTCCAGGCCGTACTTCTGCACCCTTCCGGGAGAAAATCGAAGCCGCCGGAGCAGGTGTCCGCCCGAAATTCATTGAGAAGAAGGATATCCTGGCCGCTGTGAAAGAGGTTTTGGGAATCCGGCGGAGCTGCAACTTCCCTTTTCCTGGCATTTCTCTTTGGCAGTCACTGCTTATCAAAGGCGAAGGTTTTCCGCATACACAGCTGTTTACGTTGGTTCTTTCAGAAAAATTGTTTCATGCCATACAATACCAAGCCGGTCAGGGAAATTCCCTGACCGGCTGATTAGGATATTTTCAGGAATTGTATTCCTGGGCGTAAGGCGACTGGGCAATGGGCGTCATGGTAATATCCATCGCCGGATATTTGTCCCGGACAGCCTGGGCTTCTTCCGCTGAAACCGGAACTAGGCTCAAGTCCTGCCCCGAGGCATCGGTGCTGTAAAACCAGGGATTCTCCGGATACACATCCGCGTCATAGCGCAGGTAATCCACCAGTACTGCCTGGTTTCCGTCGATGCGATAGTAGCAATAGGTCTTGTTGTCCCCGCTGTAGGATTGGATGGTCTCTACGAACCCGTTTTCGCATAGGTTCAACTCCTGTCCATAAACCAGCATGGTCATCTGTCCCTGGTCTATGGTGTTAAGCCATTTCCAGTCATCTTCCTGCCAGAGCATTTCCTCCTGGCCATTCCCGTCCAGATCCAGTATGGCATACTGCCAGCGATACCACCGCTCCGGCTGGTTTGTGAGTTTGATTCGTATTAGCTCCTCATAGCTGCTGCAATCACTGCCTTTCCTGGTTCTGCGGTTCACCGTCTCTTCCAGAGGATATTCCGTCAGGGGCTGCATGGTGACCGGAATCCGGACGCAGGCATCCACAATGGACTGAAAAGCCTCCTGGGTAATGGGCTCGTACTCGTTCCAGCTGATATACTTTGACCATTGCTCCGGCTCCGTGGGGGTGGCAGGTGTATACCGGATGTGGGAGCTGGTTATATCCGAACCATCTATGGTGCGGATATAGTAATCCTTGGCAGTCAAATCCATTACGCAGACCAGCGTCCCCCCTTCACAGGGATAACACCAGGAAAAGGTACCCTCGTCGGCATAGGTCATCACGGCCCCCTCCGATTCGGTAAAGACGTAGGTGCAGTACCCGTCCTTTCCAATCAGCAGTTCCTCCACGCCGTTTCCGTCAATGTCCAGGAAGGCATAGCCCAGACGCTCCGGCTCACCGGTGGTTTCCAGAACCTGTTTGACCTGCTGGGCATAAGCGGTGGCTGCAGGATAGGGTTCACTGCTTTCCGGCAGCCAGTTCTTCTGGAACGGGTAGGTGCTGTCGTAAGCATATGCTGCATCCAGTACCATTGTCATTTCCTGATTCACCGGGCCAGGCGTGAAGGTGTAGTCAAAGGCAGCCGCAAAGGCTTCCAGATCCTCCCGGGACATGGTTCGGGCATTCCCCTGCAAATCCTCCACAGAGGGGTTCTGCACCTGAATGGACACGAAGGCATCCTCCCGATCCAGCAAAATCAGTCCCATGCGCTGGCTGATGGCCAGAGACAGGACCGTTCCATCAGGGGCGGTATACTGCCACTGGTCATAGTCCTGGATGTCTCCCACATTCAGATACGTATTGTCAAACACATCCTTCATCACATAGCGGAATCGGAACTCTATGGGATGGGGCCAAAGGCCGTCTCCTTCCGGCAGTGTGATTTCTCCCAACATCCAGAAGCTTCCTCCCGGGTAGAATCCGCCGCCATGCAGCTGCGTGTCCGCAACAGTGGATGTGGCAATCAGGTGCCGGATGCCCAAAGCGTAGAGAATATCCTGGGCAGAACTTGCACTCTTTCCTTCTCCCAACAGTTTCAGACCATACTTTTCACAAATCTCGTCAATCTTTGCTTTTCCCTCCAGGGAGTAACACTGATAGGCGGAATACGCATCGTCTATTGTCCGGGCATCATCGTAGGCCGACGTATCCGACTGCCAGAATTCGTACCATTCCTGGGTGGCCTGATAATTGTCCGAGCCTACAAATCCCTGCAGCGACACCAGGTTCCACACCTGAGTCTGACCAGTGCGCTGGTCTGTTTGCTCCTCCTGACGGAAGGAAAGGCTGTTCAGGTTCAGCAGCACCGCCACTGCGCAGCCCACCAGCAGCAGAGCCAGGGCAATCACCGCAGCTATCAGCATCGTCCGCTGCCAGGAAAGCCGGCGGGGATGGGCTGGGGCATCGCCGCTGCGAATGGCTTCCGCTTCCGCTATGTACCCATCCCGGGCAGCGCCGATGGCACAGAGCAATTCAAAAGCGTTCAACAATACCCCTCCTTTTCCAAATGCCGCCGGAGTTTTTCCCGGGTTCGGTGAAGCATCGAGTTTACCTTAGCCGTGGTGAAGCCGAAGATATCGGCAATCTCTCCCACGGAATCCAGATACCAGTACCGGCACAAAAACACGTTGCGCTCCGTGGCAGGCAGGCGGTCTAAAAAGCGGTTGATGGAAACTTCCAGTTCTTTTCTCTGATAAGCCTGCTCCGGCGTTTCCCCGTCACCCACGCACTGCTCCAGTTCCTCCAGAGCCAAGGGCACTTCCCCGCCACCCCGCTTGGCAGCGCTCCGCCGCCGCCACCGATCCAGGGAAAGATTTCGGGTAATCTTTCCCAGAAAGGAGGAGAAAATCCCCGGACGGGTGGGCGGTATGGCGTTCCATGCGGACAGGTAGGTATCGGATACGCTTTCTTTGCTGTCTTCCCGATTGAGCAGAATCTGATAGGCGATGGAATAGCAGAAGCCGCCATACTTTTGGTCGGTTTCCACAATCGCCTGCTCCGAGCGGGAAAAATATAAATCCAGAATCGCATTGTCTTCCAAACAAACACCTCCCAAAAGCGGTTTCAGGGAATCTGGGCATTCCCGTCCAGGGCTGCGCCGTCCATGGTCACATCTTCGCAGTCCAAAAGCGTAATCCGGTCGCCGCCCAGATCCCGGAAGCTGCATCCATGGATGTTCACACCGGACACACGCTCCAGCATCAGGCCGCCCAGGCTGCATTCGTAGATTTCGCTATCCGCCACTTCCAGATCTGCGCAGTCAGAAGCCTGGATGCCCAGGATGCCGC
>USHP01000110.1 GCA_900554625.1 uncultured Eubacteriales bacterium
AGATTGGCTAATTTAGCTGGTCCCTAATTGGCGATTTCTGCCGGGCCCGAACACTGGTTCTCATGGATGGTACAGTTCTCTATCCACTGGGCAGCCCACAATAGCCGCTGCCAAAACTACAAAAACGCCGCCGAAGTTTTCGGCGGCGTTTTACATTTCCTCAGTAAACCGGAACAGATCATTGGGGGTGCAGTTCAATAACTGGCACATGGCTTCGATATTTTCATAGCGGATGGATTTTGTCTCGTTGTTGACCATTTTGCTGAAATTCTGATAGCTCATCCCCAACTGCTTGTACAGCCAGTATTTGCTTTTTCCCTGCTCTTCCAGCAGCCGTAAAACATCCAGTTGAATCATAAGATATCTTCCCATCTCTCATGTTTTAATGAGATCATATCCCAGTTTTCCTCTTTACATATAGATTATTACATTATATAATGTAAAGATACATAGGAGGGGGAAAACATGATTTTAGATATTTCGGGAATTGAGCTAATTCCAGGGAATCAAGGTATGTATTGCCCGGGGAATGGCATGCAAAAAGATGTTTTTGGACTTCCTATTGAATGCTGCTGTGATGAATGTGATTATTATATATGTTGTTATGTAAACTCAATTGAAGCTGCATGTTCTTTTTGCTCCGACCAAGATTGCCCCAATAAACAAAAGTAACCCCAGGCAAGAAAATGCCTGGGGTTTTCTCTTATTTCAGTCGTTTTTCCAGGGTTGCGGCGTTGAGGGCTGTCAGATAAACCCGGTGGAAGCCGTATTCCGAGGTCACCACAAAGGACTTGGGCAAATCGTCACAGGGAACCACTTCTCCTGCTTCCTCGCTTTTGCTCAGGTATTCCCGGGTGCGCTTGGAGGTGGAGGTGTTGTCCAGGTCAAAAATGCCCACAATGCACTTTTCCCGCACCGCCATGTCGTTGCCGATGGATAGATACATGGTCTCACCTCTTCCGCAGTTTCCACTGCTGCACCGCTAGCTCGTCGCAGCGGTTGTTCTTCGGGTTGTCGGCGTGGCCCTTGACCCAGTGGTAGTGCAGGGTATGCACCTGGGTCAGCTCCAGCAGCCGCTGCCACAGATCCGGGTTCAGGGCGGGTTTTTTGTCAGACTTGACCCAGCCCCGCTTTTTCCAGCCCCAGGCCCAGCCCTTTTCCAGAGCGTCGATGACATACTTGCTGTCGGAGTACAGCTCCACAATGCAGGGCTCTTTCAGCGCTTCCAGCCCCCGGATCACGGCGGTCAGCTCCATCCGGTTGTTGGTGGTGCTGTCCTCGCCGCCGGAAAGTTCCTTTTCATGGCCTTCCCACTCCAGGATGGCTCCCCAGCCTCCCGGGCCGGGGTTGCCGGAGCAGGCGCCGTCGGTGTACAGGGTGATGGTTTTCACTGCTGGGCTTCCTCTTCCATGTTCTCCACCCGCTCCAGGGATACCACCTGATTGCCTTCTTCAATCCGCATGACAATCACGCCCTGAACGTCCCGCTTGTAGACGTTGATGGAGGAGGCAGGAATCCGGATGATGACGCCGCCGTTTTCAATCAGCATTACATCGTCATTTTCACCCACTACCCGGCAGCCGGCTACGTTGCCGGTCTTGGCGGTGATGTTGTAGTTCTTCAGACCCTTACCGCCCCGGCTCTGGGCGCACTTTTCCCCGTTGGGGCCGGTACGCAGATATTCCGTCAGCTCCGTACGCTTGCCGTAGCCCTTTTCCGTTACGGTGAGCAGGGTCTTGCCTTCCTCAGCCTTTTCCGCGCCAACAACGAAGTCTCCGGGGCTGAGGGTGATACCCTTGACACCGGCGGCGTCCCGTCCCATGGGCCGGACATCGGTTTCGCTGAAGCAGATGGCGTAGCCCTGGGCGGTAGCCAGCAGGATGTTGTCACTGCCATTGGTGTGGATTACGTTGATCAGATGATCGTCCTCGTCCAGGGTAATGGCCCGGATGCCGCCCTTGCGGTTGGTCTTGAGAGACAGGAAGGGCACCCGCTTGACCGTACCCTTCCGGGTGACCATCATCAGGTAATCGTCCTCGCTGAACTCCCGGGTAATGACCATGGCGGTGACGGACTCGCCGGGCTCCAGAGGCAGCACGTTGACAATGGCGGTACCACGGGCGGTACGGCCTGCCTCGGGAATCTGGTATCCCTTGCGGTGATGCACCCGGCCCAGGTCGGTAAAGAAGAGCATATGGTCATGGGTGGAGGCAATGGTCAGAGACTTGACGTAGTCCTCCTCCTTCAGGTTCTGGGCGTTGACACCCCGGCCGCCCCGGCTCTGGGTCCGGTAGGTATCCACGGGCATCCGCTTGATGTAGCCTTCGTTGGACAGGGTAAAGGCGCAGGTTTCCTCTTCGATGAGGTCTTCAATGTCGATCTCGTCTTCCACGTCCTGAATCAGAGTCTTGCGCTCGTCGCCGAACTTGTCCCGGATCTCGATCAGCTCTTCCCGGAGCACGCCCTTGAGCTTGTTCTCATCGGACAGAAGCTCCAGATAGTAGTTGATCTTTTCCAGCAGTTCGTCGTATTCGTTCTGCAGTTTCTCCCGGTCCAGGCCCTGGAGGGCTTTCAGGCGCATATCCAGGATGGCCTGAGCCTGGACATCATCCAGGTTAAACCGGTCCATCAGACGCTGCTTGGCGTCGTCGTAGGCGGTGCGGATGATGTGGATGACCTCGTCGATGTTATCCTGGGCAATGAGCAGGCCTTCCAACAGGTGGGCACGCTCCCGGGCTTTTTTCAGCTCGTACTGGGTCCGGCGGGTCAGCACCTGCTCCTGATGATTCAGGTACTCGTCGATGATCTGCCGCAGGGACAGAATCTTTGGCTGCTTCTGATCGTCCACCAGAGCCAGCATGATGATGCCAAAGCTAGACTGCAGCGCCGTCTGCTTGAAGAGGTTATTCAGCACAACCTGAGGGTTGGCGTCTTTTTTCAGTTCAATGACCATCCGCATGCCGTTGCGGTCGGTTTCGTCCCGGAGGTCAGATATGCCATCCAGACGCTTGTCCTTGACCTGGTCGGCAATGTTTTTGATCAGCTGGCGCTTGTTGACCTGGTAAGGCAGTTCGGAAACGATGATCCGCATCCGGTCCTTGCCGAATTCCTCGAATTCGGTTTTGGCCCGCACTACCACCTTGCCCCGTCCGGTGGCGTAGGCTGCCCGGATGCCGCTGCGGCCCATGATGATGCCGCCGGTGGGGAAATCCGGGCCGCTGATTTGCTCCATCAGATCGGGCAATGTGGCCTCCGGGTCATCCAGCACAGCCACACAGGCGTTGATGACTTCCGTCAGATTGTGGGGCGGAATATTGGTGGCCATGCCCACGGCGATGCCGGAGGAGCCATTGACCAGCAGGTTGGGGAACCGGCTGGGCAAAACCCGGGGTTCTTTCCGGCTTTCGTCAAAGTTGAGGTCCCAGTCTACGGTGTCCTTGTCAATGTCGCGAAGCATTTCGTTGGACATCTTGGACAGACGGGCTTCGGTGTAACGGTAAGCTGCCGGGGGATCGCCGTCCACGGAACCGAAGTTGCCGTGGCCGTCCACCAGCAGGTAGCGCATGGAGAAATTCTGGGCCAGACGGACCATGGCGTTGTAGACGGAGCTGTCGCCATGGGGATGGTATTTACCCAGCACGTCACCGACACAGGTGGCAGACTTTTTGAAGGGTTTGTCCGAGGTCAGGCCGCTTTCGTACATGGTGTACAGAATCCGGCGGTGTACCGGCTTCAGGCCGTCCCGCACGTCAGGCAGAGCACGGCCGACGATGACGGACATGGCATATTCGATGTAGGATTGCTCCATTTCCTCCACCAGGTTGCTCTCGGTGATTGCCTGGTCGGGGAAGCGGATATCCTCGGGTTGATAGCTGCGGTTATGTGCCAAAAAGGACACCTCCAGTGTGTGTTTTTCCCATTGGGAAGGTCAGAACATGCCCTTTCCCATCAAATATCGATATTGACCGCATACTTTGCGTTGCGCTCGATCCATTCTTTTCTCGGCTCCACCTGCTCGCCCATTAAGACGGTGAAGATTTCGTCCGCCCGGCGGGCATCTTCCAGGGTGATCCGGCGCAATGTGCGCTTTTCCGGGTCCATGGTGGTCTCCCACAACTCGTGGGCATCCATTTCGCCCAGGCCTTTGAACCGGGAAATCTCCACCTTGGCGTTGGGGTTGTCCGCCCGGAGCTGAGCAGAGACCTGGTCACGCTGCTCGTCGGAGTAGGCAACCTTCACGGTCTTGCCCCGGGTCAGCTTGTACAGCGGGGGCACGGCGGAGTAGACGTATCCGTTTTCAATCATGGGCCGCATGTAGCGGAAGAAGAAGGTCAAAAGCAATGTGCGGATATGGGCACCGTCCACGTCCGCATCGGACATGATGATGACCTTGTGGTAGCGCAGCTTTTCGATGTCGAATTCCTCGCCAATGCCGCCGCCCAGGGCCACGATCAGCGGATAGAGCTTGTCGTTGCCGTAGATTTTGTCGGCTCTGGCCTTTTCCACGTTGAGCATTTTACCCCACATGGCCAGAATCGCCTGGAACCGGGAGTCCCGGCCCTGGATTGCGGAGCCGGCTGCGGAGTCACCCTCGACGATGTAAATTTCGCACAGTTCCGGGTTGCGCTCGTTGCAGTCCTGGAGCTTATCAGGCATCTGGCCGGATTCCAGGCCGGTTTTCCGGCGGATGGATTCCCGGGCCTTCCGGGCGGCTTCTCTGGCCCGGTTGGCCATCATGGCCTTGTCCAGAATGGCCTTGGCGGTCTGGGGATGCTCTTCAAAGTACACCGCCAGCTGTTCGTTCACCACCTGGTCCACCAGGGTGCGGATATAGGCGTTGCCAAGTTTGGCCTTGGTCTGGCCTTCAAACTGGGCATCGGTCAGCTTGACGGAAATGATGGCGGTGATGCCCTCCCGGCAGTCCTCGCCGGAGACCTTGTCGTCGCCTTTGATGATGCCGTTTTTCACGCCGTAGGCGTTGAGCACTCGGGTCAGGGCGGTTTTGAAGCCGGTTTCGTGCATGCCGCCTTCCGGGGTGCGCACGTCGTTGGCAAAGGACATCAAAAATTCGTTGTAGCCATCGTTATATTGCAGGGCAATTTCTGCGGAGGCGTCTCCCTTGGTGCCCTTCATGTAGATAATATCCTCGTGAAGCGGGGTTTTGTTTCGGTTGCACCAGGCAGCAAATTCCCGGATACCGCCTTCGTAGCACATCACATCGGAAATGTCGTCAGCGGTGCGGTTGTCGGTGATGGTGATGGACAAGCCTGCATTGAGGAAAGCCTCTTCCCGCATCCGCTCGTGGAGGGTTTCGTAGTCGTAAACCAGGGTATCGAACATCTCCGGGTCGGGCTGGAAGGTGACTTCCGTACCGGTTTTGTCAGTTTTGCCCACGATGGTCATTTCCTGGGTGATGTGGCCCCGGGCAAATTTCATTTCGTAGATATTGCCGTTCTTGTGCACCCGGACTTTCAGCCACTGGCTCAGGGCGTTGACAACGGAAGCGCCCACGCCATGGAGGCCGCCGGAGACCTTGTAGCCGCCGCCGCCGAATTTGCCGCCGGCATGCAGAACGGTGTACACCACTTCCAGGGCAGGCCGTCCGGTCTGTGGCTGGATATCCACGGGGATACCACGGCCGTCGTCGGTGACGGTGATGGAATCGCCGGGATTGATGGTGACGGTAATATGTTTACAGTATCCGGCCAGAGCTTCGTCAATGGCGTTGTCCACGATCTCATAGACCAGGTGGTGCAGGCCGCTGCTGGAAGTGGAGCCGATATACATGCCCGGACGTTTCCGGACTGCCTCCAATCCTTCCAGAACCTGAATTTGTTCCGCGCCGTATTCCTGTGTTACTTTCGTTTCCTCAGACATAAAATCCTCCTGAAATTGCGCCGTTTATATCATCACATTTCCTTGGTTGATGTGCATGGTTTTTCCCAATTTGGTAAACCGTCCCGGCTCGCAGCAGGTGATGAACACCTGTCCGGAGACGATTTTGTTCAGTACGAAATCCTGTCGCCCCGGGTCCAGCTCGGACAGCACGTCGTCCAGCAGCAGCACCGGCTCTTCTCCCCACTCCCGGCGCATCAGTTCCCGCTGGGCCAGCTTCAGGCTGATGGCGCTGGTCCGGGTCTGCCCCTGGGAGCCGTAGGCCTTCAGATCGATGCCGGACAGGCTAACCGTAAAATCATCTTTATGGGGTCCGGTCAGGCACTGGCCGCTTTCCAGTTCCCCCCGGCTGTGCTGCTGCAAATGCTCCTGCAGGTCTTCCGTCAGCTGACTGACCGGTGCAAAGGGATCTTTCACCGTGGACACCGTCCGGTATTCCAGGGAAAAGTCCTCTTTTCCTCCGGAAAACTGGCCGTGAAAGTCCGCCGCCGCTGCACCCAAAGCCTCATAAAACCGGGCCCGGTAGGAAATCAGCAGTGCCCCCACCTGGCACAGCCGCAGATTGTACTCCGGCAGAATGTCCAGCACTCTGGGGTCGGTAAAATGATCCTTGAGAATCCTGCTTTTCTGCTCCAGAATCCGGTTGTACTGGGTCAGGGCCGCATCGTAATTGGGCCTGAGTTGACATAACGCACTGTCTCCAAACCGCCGCCGCTGGGCGGCTCCGGCTTTGAGCATCAGCAGATCCTCCGGGCAGAACAGCACCGTGGGCAGCACTCCGGCAATGTCAGCAGCGGTTTTCTGTTTCGCTCCGTTTCGCCAGATATGTCTGGCCCGGCTGCCGGGAAAAAGGACAAAGCGCAGGGTTTGTTTTCGCTG
>USHP01000111.1 GCA_900554625.1 uncultured Eubacteriales bacterium
GGTTCCGATGGAGGGCTGGTCATTTCTTCATCCGCTATTGTCGCATCCCAAGTATCCATGATTGGGTTCACTTCGGGCACCCAGGTTCCTGAAAGGTCATAAGTGGTCTGCCGGCTGTCCTGAATCATCTCGCCGAGGGACGGGTCCGGGTACAGGCTCCGTCCTGCTGCCCAAAGCAGGGAAGAGAGGATCAGCAAAACCACAGCCAGTACATTACGGCGCTTCAAAGACATACCCAATCCCCCAAACTACCTTCAGATACTCCGGCTTCTTCGGATTCAGCTCCAGTTTTTCCCGGATGCGGCTGATGTGAACCATCACGGTGTTTTCTACGGCATAGGCATCGCTTTCCCAGACCCGTTCATAGATTTCTTCCGCAGAGTAAACCCTGCCCGGATTGGACATCAGCACCTGCAAGATTTTGAACTCCGTTGCGGTCAGCCGGACAGCATCCCCACGGACAATCAGCTGTTTTGTGGCTATGTTCAAAATGATGCTGCCAACTTGGATTTGCTCTTCCGATTTTGTTTCCCGGATCGAGCCCAGGGCATCATAACGGCGAAGCAGCGCCTTCACTCTGGCAAGCAGCTCCTGTTGGTAGAAGGGTTTTACCAGGTAATCATCCGCACCGGCTTCCAGCCCCAGCACGCGATCGGACCCTTCCGCTTTGGCAGAAAGCATCAAAATGGGGACATTATGGTCCTGGCGGATTCGCATGGTTGCAACGATCCCATTGCACTGGGGCATCATCACATCCATGATAATCAGGTGAGGGTGTGTGGTATTTACAATACGGCAGGCTTCTTCTCCATTATGGGCGGTCAATACTTGATAGCCTGCCTGTTTCAATGCAGTTTCGATGATGTTGACAATGGAATAATCATCGTCAACAACCAGAATCTGATATGTATCTGCCATAGATGTGCCTCTCAATCTGAACAACTATGGCCATTATAGCATACCCGCCGTAAAATACAAGGTTGACACAAATTGTATCGATTACGATACACCTTCTAACCTCGCAACTGTAAATTGAGGTTTGTATGATAAGTAAAACAAGTATAGCGGTGCGAAAATATAAAGGGATTCGCTCCGGCGGATCATCAAGAAAGCAAAATATCGTTTTCCGGGGCGCAGTGAGACAGTCAAAAGCAGCATAATCCGTCTGTTTATATAATAATTTTACAAATTACACATTTTTGTGGGAGCTATTGACAAAGAGTTGCGCAAATTATATAATCGATTTGTATATTTTACCAAAGGAGGTAAGGATACATGAAAAAGATCATAGCACTATTACTAACTGCGCTGATGGTTCTGGGACTGGCTGCCTGCGGTGGTTCCAACCCTGCCGAGCCCGCTGACACCCAGGCTCCTGCTGCCACTGCCGCACCCGGCGGGACAGAGGCTGCCGAGGCCAGCTACATGGACGAACTGATCGCCGCCGCTCAGGCTGAGGGCAAGCTGATCGTCTATGGCTCCTGCGAGGAGGAATACCTGGCTGTAGCCTGCGAAAAGTTCGAAGAGCTTTACGGCATCAAGGTGCAGTACCAGCGCCTGTCCACCGGTGAAGTGCAGAGCAAGATCGAGGAAGAGAACGGTACTCCCTCTGCTGACGTCTGGTTTGGCGGCACCACGGATCCTTACAACGTCTGCGCTGCAGAAGGTCTGCTGATGCCCTACGAGGCACAGAACGCTTCCCATCTGCTCAGCGATGCCTACCGGGATGCGGACGGCAACTGGTATGGTATCTACAAGGGCATTCTGGGCTTCATGGTGAACAAGGACGAGCTGGACCGTATGGGCCTGGAAGCACCTCAGGACTGGGCCGATCTTCTGAAGCCCGAGTACGAAGGCCTGATCTGGACCTCCAACTACAACACCGCCGGCACGGCCAAGCTGGTTATCAATACCATGATCCAGAAGTACGGCCATGACGAGGGCATCCAGTACCTGGTGGACCTGGACAAGAACGTTCATGTGTATACCAAGTCCGGCTCCGGTCCGTCCAAGAACGTGGGCACCGGTGAGTGCGTCGTGGGCATCGGCTTCCTGCACGACGGTATTACCCAGATTGTGGATAACGGTTACGGCAATATTGAACTGATCATTCCCTCCAGCGGAACCTCTTACGAGATCGGTGCTACCGCCATCTTCAAGGGCGCCAAGCACGTCAATGCCGCGAAGCTGTGGATTGAGTACGCTCTAAGCCCCGAGTGCGTCAATCAGGCCCAGGACAACGGCTCTTACCAGTTCCTGGTCATCGACAATGCAGAGCAGCCCGCTATCGCTGCTGAGTTCGGCCTGGACCCGGAGAACGTCATGGACTATGACTTTGAGGATGCCAAGCAGAATACCACTACCTATGTCGAGGAAGTTATGAATGCTCTGGGCGGCGGCGACAACCGTTTCGAGACGGAATAACCGCGTAATAAACACTGCGGGGGATGGAGAAAGTCTCCATCCCCCGATATTCTTGTTTCCGAAAGGAGGGGCCCCGTATGGCCAGTCGTCAGAGCGCGGCATTGGAGCGGAAAAAGCTGATGGCAGATCCGATTATGGTCACAACCATCGTGGTTCTGATTGCCTTCCTGACTCTGTTTATTCTGTATCCTCTGGCAATCCTGCTGGTAGACAGCGTATATGCTGCAGAAACCGGACTTACCATGTCTGTGTTCCAGCGGATTTTCCAGATGCCCAGTTTCCGGAAGGCAATTACGAATACCCTGAAAGTGGGTATGACCGTAGGTGTTCTGTCCACCGTTATCGGCCTGCTGTTTGCCTATGTGGAGGTCTATGTCAAGCTCCGCACCAAATTTACCGCCAGATTGTTTCAGGTGGTTTCCATGCTGCCTGTGGTTTCGCCTCCGTTTGTGCTGTCGCTTTCCATGATTATGCTGTTTGGAAAGGCCGGCATTATCACCCGCTACCTGCTGAAAATCTACGATAACAGCGTCTATGGCTTTGGCGGCATCACGGTGGTGCAGACGCTTACCTTCTTCCCCGTGTGCTATATGATGCTCAAGGGTCTGCTGAAGAACATCGACCCCAGTCTGGAGGAGGCGGCCCGGGACATGGGCGCTTCCCGGCTCAAGGTGTTCACCAGTGTGACCCTGCCGCTGATTCTGCCGGGTATGGGCAACGCCTTCCTGGTGACCTTTATTGAGTCCATTGCCGACTTTGCCAACCCCATGATTATCGGCGGCTCTTACGATACCCTGGCAACCACCATCTATCTGCAGATTACCGGCGCTTACGACAAGCAGGGTGCCGCCGCCATGGCTGTGGTGCTGCTGAGCATCACCATGCTCATGTATCTGGTGCAGAAATACGTGCTGGAGAAGAAGACCGCAGCAACCCTCACCGGCAAGGCATCCCGGGGACGCATGCTCATTGAGGACAAGAGCGTCACCATACCGCTGACCGTGCTGTGCTCTCTGGTAGCGCTGTTCGTCATTCTGATGTACATCTGCGTGCCCTTCGGTGCCTGCTTCAACACCTGGGGCTACGATTTCACTCTAACCACCAAATGGTTTGTCCGTGTCTTTGAAAAGTACAAAGGATTCCAGGCCTTCCGGGACTCCTTCCTGCTGTCGCTGGCTGCGGCACCCATTACGGCGCTGCTGAGCATGATTATCTCCTATCTGGTGGTCAAGCGGAAGTTCAAGGCCAAAGGCTTTATCGAGTTCGTTTCCATGCTGGCCATGGCAGTGCCTGGTACGGTTCTGGGCGTGGGCTATATCCGTGGCTTTGTAAACGGTGTGTTCGGCACCGGATTCCTGGCCGGGATCTATGGCAGCGCTGCCATTCTGATTATTGTTTTCATCGTGCGCTCCCTGCCCACCGGTACCCGCAGCGGCATCTCCGCCCTGCGTCAGATCGATAAGAGCATCGAGGAATCCGCCTACGATATGGGCGCTGACAGCTTCCAGGTGTTTATGACGGTTACGCTGCCGCTGATTAAAGATTCCTTCCTCAGTGGCCTGGTTACTGCGTTTGTGCGCAGCATCACCGCCATATCCGCCATTATTCTGCTGGTTACTCCCCAGTTCCTGCTCATTACTGTCCAGATTAACGAATTCGCGGAGAAGGGCTCCTATGGCATTGCCTGTGCCTTTGCCACGATCCTGATAGCCATTACCTATGGCTCCGTCCTGCTGATGAATCTGGTCATCAAATATTTCGGAACCAGCCGCAAGCTCAAGGAGGTAGAGTGAAATGTCCAAAGAGAAAAAGGGCGTACGCCTGGAACATATTTCCAAAATCTATCAGGACCCCAAGACGGGAAAGGATTTTTACGCGGTCAAGGATGCCAATCTGGAAATCAAGCCCGGCTCCTTTGTGACGCTGCTGGGTCCTTCCGGCTGCGGCAAGACAACCACCCTGCGGATGATCGCTGGCTTTGAAAGTCCTGACGAGGGTGAAATCTATCTGGGCGGAGAGCCTATCAACGAGCTGACACCCAACAAGCGGGATACCGCCATGGTGTTCCAGAGCTATGCGCTGCTGCCGCACTACAATATCTTTGACAACGTGGCTTACGGCCTGAAGCTGCGCAAGATGGACAAGCAGACCATCAAGGAGAAGGTCACAAACATTCTGAAACTGGTGGGCCTGGAGGGAATGGAAGCCCGGATGACCAATCAGCTCTCCGGCGGTCAGCAGCAGCGTGTGGCACTGGCCCGAGCTCTGGTGCTGGAGCCGGGTGTGCTGCTGTTTGACGAGCCTCTGTCCAATCTGGATGCCAAGCTCCGGGTGACCATGCGTACCGAGATCCGCCGCATCCAGCAGGAGGCGGGAATCACGGCCATCTATGTTACCCACGATCAGTCCGAGGCCATGGCGCTGTCCGACCAGATCATCATTATGGAAAAAGGCGTCGTGGCGCAGATCGGCACGCCGCAGGAAATCTACTACCATCCAGCCAGCGAGTTTGTGGCGGACTTCATCGGCGAGGCCAACTTCATGCGGGGACCGCTGTCCCATAAGCAGGGCGACGCCGGCGTTGTGACCGTAGAAGGTACCGCGGTGGATGTGGTGGGTGCTGCCAACATGGAAGAAGGCAAGGAATGCACCCTGGTGCTCCGGCCGGAGTCTGCCGTTCTGGCGGAGCAGGGGCAGCTTCCGTGCAAGGTGGTCATGTCCTGCTTCATGGGCTCTTACCAGAACTATCATGTGATGGTGGGCAATACGCTGATGAAAATTACGGACTTTAACCCCAAGAACAAGAAAATCTACAACGTGGGAGATACCGCTTGGGTGGCATTTGAAAAGGAAAATGTCCACCTGCTGTAAGGTAAAACACAACAGGGCTGCCAGTATGGCAGACCTGTTTGTCTGTTTTCGGGGTTTGCATCCATTCTGCAATTCCCGGAAAGCCCCGCCTGATTTCACAGTTTATCGCTGACGGAAACGCCGGGTTTGCGGATGTGGGTTTTTGCCAGCCGGGGCAGGTAATCGTCATATGCCTGATTGACAAAGGCGGTAAAGAGAATGTCGATGATATTCAGCTGCGAGATGCGCGAAGCCATGGCGCCGCTGCGGAACACCGACTCGTTGGCGGTGGTGAAGAGCTTGTAGTCCGCCAGAGCGCTGACGGAGGTGGCAACGCAGCGGGTAATGGCAATGATGGGTGTTCCGTTTTCCTTCAAAGCCTTCATGCACTCCACCATTTCCAGGGTTTCGCCGGAATAGGAGATCACAATGGCCAGATCCTCAGAAGAAGCGTTCCGGGCCTGCAAAAACTGGGAGTGCCAGTCGTCGTTGACCATGCAGGGCTTGTTCATCCGCAGAAATTTCAGGTGGGCATCGTGGGCGGCATACAGGGAAGCGCCGATGCCGAAGAGCAAAATGGTTTTGCAGCTGCACAGCAGGTCCACACATTTTTGCAATGTCTCCGGGTCCAGCAAATTTTTCGTGTCCTCCAAGGATACAATGTTCCGAAAGGTAATTTTCTCAATCAGATCTTCTATCCGGTCGGAATGGGTGATTTCCTGGCTGTTTTTTTCGGTGTTGGTCTGGCGGACGGCCATTTCATAGGTCAGGGCCTGACGAAATTCCCGATAGCCGTCAAAATCAATCCGGCGGCACATGCGGACCACTGTGGCGGGGGAGGAAAAGGCTTTCTCCGCCAGGGCGTGGACGCTGAGCTTCATGGCTTCCTCCGGATATTGCAGGATATACGAAGCGATTGTTTTTTCCGCGGCGCTGAAGGTGGAACTGGCCTCCCGCAGCCGAATCAGTACACTTTTCATAGAACATTCTCCCTTATAGCGTATTTGTAGTATACCAGTGCCGTTGGTGGCTGTCAACAAAAAGTGAATTTGATAATTGGTTAATATAACAAAAGAGAGCTGGAAAAATTTCGGTGTTGTTTCACAAAATATACAATCTCTGTTCAAAAAATGTCAATATGTGAAATAAAGTTTCGTAAATATCTGAAATAATTGACATTTTGTATTGCCGGAAATATAATAGCATCGTTCAAAGTTCCGGCAAAGAAATTCGCCGGAAGGGAAGGAGATGTTTCATCATGAAGCTGAATTTGGATGCCCTGACTACGGAAACCCGAAACCGGGATACCATGAATCTGGACACCATGACCCCCCTGGAGGTGGTAACCGCCATGAACCGGGAGGACGCCAAGGTTCCCCAGGCCATTGCTCCCATTCTGCCTCAGATTGCTCAGGCGGTGACTTGGGCCATTGACTCGCTGAAACGCGGCGGACGGGTGGTTTAC
>USHP01000112.1 GCA_900554625.1 uncultured Eubacteriales bacterium
GGTACTGGTGGGCTCGGTGGTGCTCAAAATGGTGACGTTGTGCTTTTTCGCCATGGTCAGCATTTCCGGATGGGGGGTAATTCCTCGGGCGATTATCAGCGCGGGAAATTTGTAGGAAAACAGTCGGTCATAAATGGCAGAGCGTTCCCAGGAAGCAAGCTTCGTCACATAGCTCATTTCCACATTTCCCATGACCTGCAAACGCATGGGTTCATAGTGGTCAAAATATCCCGCCAACTGCAAACCAGGACGAGCCATATCCTCCACCGTAATCCGGATAGAAGCAAAGTCCGTGGAGGCATAGACAACATCCATATGAAATTCCTTGACCAGTTGGCTCAGCAGTACGCTGTATGTATCCGTCATGGCGCACACCCCGCATGTTCGAGTTACTCAGAACATTATACCCGCCGCAAAAAGGAATATCAATAGATTTCGAAAAAATCAAAAAAATTTGAAAAAAACCCTTGCTTTTTTGGCGAAAGTTTGATATCATATCAAAGCGCCTTTGGTAGGCGTAGTTTGTTGAGTAAACATCCGGATGGGAGGTGCAATGAAGAAATGGCTAAGTGTGATTTTTGTGGCAAGGGCGTAACCTTTGGTATTAAGGTCTCCCACTCCCACAGACGTTCCAATCGTGCATGGAAGCCCAACGTCAAGCGCGTTAAGGCTGTCGTTAACGGAACTCCCTGCCATGTGTACGCTTGTACCAGATGCCTCCGCTCCAATAAGGTCGAGCGTGCCATCTGATTTCCCGGGCATATAATTACGCTGCTGATTTCTCAGCAGCGTTTTTATTTTGCCCGGCAGAATTTCTGCTCCACGCATTTGATACAATCCATCACGGCAAAGTCACACTTCTTCCTGCCGATCGCCCCGAATGGTCTTCAGATAATTGTATACCGTAAAGTTGGTTACTCCCAGCCGCTTTGCTACATACTCCACGGCACCTTTTACGTCAAAGATTCCTTTTTTCTCCAACTTTTTCACAACCACCAGTTTGTCTTCCTTCTGCATATAGGCTACCGGCTTGTCCATCCGTTCCAGTTCCCTGCGCACCATGGACTCCACGACCTCGTTAATATCCCGGCAAGACCGTTCTGCAAAGACATCCCCAAACCCGGTATTGGAAAATTCGGTGAGATTGCCCAGAAGCTTTGATGCAACCACATAATCCGTCAAATCCTGGTTGATGCATACACTTCCCAAAACGCACCGGGATTCATCCCGGATAAACAGTGTGGAATTGCACAGAACCCTGCCATCCGGCAGCGTGGTTCGGTAATTGATCTGATCGGGCACATCATTTCCGTAGTTGTCCAGTAACTGCAAAAGCACATCCGTTGCCGATCCCCCGACTTTACGGTTGGTTACGTTTCCAAAAACGCCCACAATAGAATGATCTGCACGGCCCAGGTCATGCACAATCACCTCATAGCGCTGCCCCAGAACCTGAGACAGTCCTTCCGCCAGCTGCATCGCAGCCTGCAGCCCTGGGTGCAAATTTTCCGTCTGCATCAAACCAGTCCTTTTTGCCGGCTTTCTTTTCCTCCGCAGTTCTTCACTGGCGGAAGATTGTCCGTCATCTTAAGAGTAATATATCATTTAACCTGTAGGAAGTCAATATCGCAACCTGAAATTTCGCAAAGCCGCAGGCTTCGCCAACTTTCCAACGCAAAACGCCGCCGTGCAAGGTAACCCTGCACGGCGGCGCTTATTCAGTTTCCGTTTTTCTTTCAGCATTGGGATTGGGTCATCATGCGAATGATTTCCCGGTCCGTCTGTTTCATACCCACCCGGCCCAGGTGGCTGAAATTGTAAATGCTGTTCTCCACACCCTTTACTACCAAGCCATCACCGCCATAGAACTGATGGCCGTTGCGATACATCTCAAATCCCAAAACTCCTGCGTCCACGGATGCGGCGATTTTTGCGGCGCAGGAGGACTTGGCTCCATCGCAGACAATTCCGGATGTAATAGCCAGCGCATTGACAATGGTATGGCTGACGGTAGCGGTGTCACCCCCAAGCAGATAGGCAATTCCCGCTCCTGCTCCGGCACCGGCACTGACAGCGCCGCAGTAAGCGGACAGCCGGCCGATTCCCTGCTTTGCATGCAGGGTGATCAAATTGGATACCAGAAGCGCTCTAAGTAGCTTTTCCTTCGGAAGGTTCTCTTCCTTGGCGTATTCTATCACAGGCAAGGAGGCGGTCAATCCCTGGTTGCCGCTGCCGGAGGTAATAATGACCGGCAGCTCACAGCCGTTCATTCTGGCATCGGATGCGGCTGCTGCCCGGGCCTTAGCCCGGATTTTTACATCGTTTCCATAGACATGGATCAGCGTCTGGCCAATGGCCGCACCATACTTTCCCGTCATTCCCTCATCGGCAATGGCGCTGTTATAGGCAATCTGCCGTTGCAGAAGTGCTTCAACCTCTTGAAGATCACAAGAGTCGGCAAAGTCACAAATATCCTTCACATTCAGAAGGCTGTAATCCGGGGCATTTTCATCCACGATATCCAGGATTTCCTTGTCCTTCAGAACCGCACCGTCCTTCTCGATGTGTACCAGGTTGGTATGTTCGTTGACCGCCCGGACGGACGCATACCCTTCACCGTGGTGCACCGTGACCGTTACATCCAGGACGTACTCCGAATCCGCCGGAGCAACGGTTATGGGGGTTGTTTTCAGGTAATCCCCCAGACGAGCCTTTGCTTCCTCACTGACATGAGCAATCACTTCCAGCTGGGCCGTTTCATCACCGCCAAGAATGCCGATTGCCGCAGCGGCAGCAATGCCTTTACTGCCGTTTGTATTGGGAACCACAACACTCTTTACGTTTTTGATAATGTTGCCGCTGGCCGTAATTTCCACCCGATCCGGAAGGGCGCCCAGTACGCTTCTTGCCATGGCGGCGCAATAGGCAATGGCAATGGGTTCGGTGCAGCCCATTGCCGGAATCAATTCCCGATGCAAAATCCGGACATAGGTCTGGTATACTGTACTGTTTTTTTCCATAGAGACGCATTTCCTTTCTTGATATCGTCCGAAAAGTACCGATGAGCCAGCTCACCGGTACTTTTCCATTTTGGTGCCCTTAGGCAAATTCCCTCTGGGCTTCCAGGGTATACTGCACATAGAAGGCAGCGCCGTTGAGCATGCTGTCCTCGTCCAGATTAAACTTGTCAGAATGCAGCTCATACACACAATCATTCTCCGGGGTGCGGCAGCCTACAAAGGCATACACACCGGGGGTGCGTTCCAGGAAATAGGAGAAGTCCTCCCCTCCGGGCGTTCCGGGGAACTGGATCAGGTGCTCTTTGCCGATGCTGTTTTCCACTGCGCGCTGAGAAATCTGGCTGCAGCGTGCATCGGTAATGGTAGCGGGAATGTCAATATAGTAATCAAATTCATAGGTTGCCCGGTAGGCTTCACATGTGCCCTTGATGATCCGCTCGATGATTCCGGGCAGCTGCTTTTGCAGCTTGGGATTGAAGGTTCTCACCGTTCCCGTCAGCTCCGCAGATTCGGCAATGATATTGGGCAGCGTGCCGCAGTGGAAGGTACAGATGCTTACCACCACCGTATCATTGGGATTGGCCTCCCGGCTGGTGATGCTTTGCAGTGCGTCCACCACCTTGGCTCCCACATAAATGGGGTCCACTGCGCTTTCCGGCATGGCGCCATGTCCAGATTTGCCGATGATCTTGATCTTCATAAAACCGGCAGAAGTATACCGGGGGCCGGGGTCAACGGAGATGGTTCCGGCAGGCAGCTTGGGAAAAATATGCATGCCCGCAACAGTATCAAGCATATCCAGCTTTCCGGTCTGCAGCACCTTCTGTGCGCCGTTCATCGCCTCTTCCGCAGGCTGGAAGATGAACTTCACTGTGCACTCCAGCTCGTCCCGGTGCTCCGAAAGCACCTTGGCAGCGGTAAGCAGCATGGCAATGTGAGAATCGTGGCCACAGGCGTGCATAACGCCTTCATTCTTGGAGCGATAGGAATGGGTCGTCATCTCCTGAATGGGCAGCGCGTCAATGTCGCATCGCAGACCAATCACCGGATGGTCCTTTTTTCCTTTCAGCGTGGCAATGGTACCGGTTTCGGCAACCTCCTCATAAGGAATACCGAACTTGTCCAGTTCCTCCCGAATCCGTTTGGCCGTGCGGAATTCCTTCCAACTCACTTCCGGATATTGGTGAAACTCTCTGCGAAGAGAGACGGTATACTCCCGGTTTTGCCGGATCAATTCCATTACATTCATGGTTATGCACTCCTTTTTGCTTGGGTCGGAAAATCAGAAGGGGCCGTAGCCAATCTGAACGGCGATGAACAGGAACACGAATTCCAGGACGAAGTACATGGCGTGCAGAGGCAGGATAAACTTATACCACTTCTTCAGGGGAACCTTGGCAAGGCCCAGGTAGATCAGCAGGGTGCCGTTGGTGAACCAGAAGGTGTTGGAGATGCCGTCACCATACTGGAAGGCCAGAACGGCGGTCTGACGGGTGATGCCCAGCATATCCGCCAGAGGCACCATGATGGGCATAACGGCAGTGGCCTGACCGGAACCGGAAGGAATCAATGCGTTGATGAAGAAGTTTGCCAGGAACATACCCACCGTGGAAATGTAGGTGGAAGCGCCCTGCATCAGAGAGGACAGGCCATGAACCAGGGGGTCAATCAAGCCGCCTTCGGTCATGGTCCACTGCACCGCACGGGCCACACCAATGATGGCAGCGCCTACGAAAGCGCCCTTGCAGCCGTCTACGATCAGGTCAATGGCCTTCTCCAGGCTGACCCGGTTGAGCAGGACAACCACAACACCGCCCATGAGGAAAGAAGTTGCCATATGGGTGTAGCTCCAACCCCACTGCAGGATGCCCACAATGTTGATGACGATGGAAACCAGCAGAACCAGGGTGGACAGCTTTCTTGCGGGAGTGAAGGCAACCTCCTCATCCACAGGGAGAATCAGAGAAGAATTGTCAATATCCTTGACCAGGCTCAGTTCGGGGTGGTTCTTGATCTTGCGGGCATAGCGCAGGGTCCACAGCAGCGCCATCAGGCAGATCACAATCAGAGAAATCAGGCGCAGCTCCCAGCCGGAGAACATGGGCAGTTCGGCAATGGTGTGGGAGGTGCCGACGGTAAACATATTGAAGGGTGCGGAAGCAAAGGCAATCAGGCAGGCAAATCCGGAAATGGCCATACCCACCAGAGCGTCATAGCCCAGAGAAATTGCCAGAGAAATGATGATGGGAACAAAGGGGATGATATGCTCACTCCAGCCCAGGATGCCGCCGAAGATGAAGAATACGATCATCACAATGGCGATGATGGTCAGGCTGTTGAACCGCTTGGAAGCTTTCAGCACGCTGTTGATCAGTGCGCCCACAACATTGGTATACTTGTAGATTTCCACCACGCCGGCAATCAGCATAATGCAGAACATCATGTTGGCAGTGGCCGTCAGGCCCTCCGGAATGGAGCGGAACATATTGAACAAGGACACGGGAGTCCGTTCCACTGCATGGTAGCTGTCTGCCACAACACGGGTAACGCCATCTACGGTTTCCCGGTCATAGGCACCGGGGACCACGAAGTAGGAAATGATGGTGCACAGCACCACCATAACCAGCAGCGGGATAAAGGGATGCATTGCTTTGCCCTGGGTCAGGGTTTTCTTTTCTTTTTTGATCTTCATTGTCTTTCTCCTTTCAAATTTCCGTTTGTCCTATTTCTGTTGATGAAGCCCCTCCACCTCCCGTGAATCCATAATCCATTTTTAAAAGATAGATTCTGTTATTTGACAATTCTATCTTTGAAACGACATGCCCAGTTTGATCAGACGGTACATCCGATCCGCCGCGTTGAGGAACAGAGAATCCGCATGGGCCAGCGCATCTTCCTGGGAGGATGCAGCCCCCATACAGGAGATGGCGGCCACAATACCGCAATCATAAATTTCCTCAGCGCCTTCTCCCATGCAGCCTACCACAGCCACTGCCGGGACGCCCTGTCTGGCACAATGCTGACCGATGCCCGAAAGCACCTTGCCTTTTGTACTCTGATAATCCAGCCTGCCTTCTCCGGTTACCACCAAATCCACATCGGCAATCAGCTGATCAAAGTTCACCAAAGAAAGCACAGTCTCGATGCCGGAGCGGATTTCTACGTTGGAAAACGCCAGCAGCGGTACGGACAGCCCTCCTGCTGCTCCGCATCCCGGCAAATCCCGCAGATGCTTGCCGCAGGTTGTTTCCACTACCTGGACATAATTTTTCATTCCCGCTTCCAGCCGCGCCTGTTCTTCCGGACCGGCACCTTTCTGCTTTCCGTAGACATATGCAGCGCCATCCGGCCCCAGCAGAGGATTCTTCACATCACACATCAGGATGAGATTGGCGTCTTTCAGCTGGGGCAACATCTGGGTTGTGTCAATGGATGCAACCTTCTCCAGCCCCGCACCGTCAGGGCTGACGCTGTCGCCATTAGCATCCAGGAACCGGATTCCCAAAGCCATTGCCGCACCAATGCCGCCGTCGTTGGTAGCACTGCCGCCCAGCAGCAGATAAATATTGTGATACCCTTGCAGCAGGATATGCCGAAGCAGCTGTCCTGTGCCAACAGACGAGGCGTGGAGAACATCCAGCGCCCGGCCCTGGATCAACGGCAGTCCCGATG
>USHP01000113.1 GCA_900554625.1 uncultured Eubacteriales bacterium
GTGATACGCTGCAGCAGACCGGAGCGCTTTGCGCTGCCGCCGCCCAACGTGATCATGACCTTTTTCGCGCCAAAACCTGCCAGCAGCTCGCCGGTCTGACTCTCGCAGCCGGGACCGAACGCCAGCTTGGTGGGCTGGGAATAGCTAAATTCAAAATAGGACATGTTTTCCTCCTGTTTACCCTTTGCGTCCGGGCAGTGCAACAGTAATCAGATCCGGATGATAGCGCAGCTCCACGGTGTCACTGGTACGGATGTACGGATTACCGTCCAAAATCAGATCCGCCTGCTCCGTGAGACCGGAAAGGACGACGGAATCGTCCGGTCCGAACAGCAGATGCTCAATGGGGCAGAAGGATTCCATACCGGCATCCTCTGCTTCCGCGGAGATCATAACTGTTTCGGTCAGAGCCATCGCGCCCTTGCAGGGCGTATAGGCAGCGGAGCACAGTGCGCCGTAGATCGCACGGCCTTCCAGACGGTCACGGTCCAGCGGGGAAACAATGATCTGACCGGGCTGTGCGATACGGTGGGATACGGTCTTTCCGTTCTTGGTAACGGAAAAATCTTTGGTGCAGATGTTTCCGTTTGCGGCGCAGACCTCTTTTTCTCCGGCAAGAGCCATGGCTCTTGCGCTGTAATTGGCGATACCGCCGTCATCGGTAGTACCAAGAAATGTATTGCCAATGACCACATCATTGACCGCGTAACCCACATGTTCGCCGGAGATCACTTCTACGGCAGAAACGTGGAAATGCTGCCAGTTGGATGCTTCATACTGCTCCAGCTCGTCCGGCGTGATGCACACGATAGGGCCTACGTTGGCGGTACCTGCCGCAACGCCCATCATCGGCACTCGGCCGCCTGCCGTCAGCATTGCGTCGGCAATATAGGACGCAATGCCGTCGCCGCCGACACTGACCAGCAGCTCGGGCTGATGCTCCAGCATGGCGCGGGTCATGCAGCCAAGCGTCTGCACATAACCGCCGGAGCGGTCTGCATCGCAGACCGCCGCGCCGGGAAGATAATCACCACCGAAATTTCCGGTGCAGGTAACCAGCTCATGGCCTTCAAAAAAGCGCTCAAGCTTTGCACCGATGGCGAAAAAACGCTGCTTTTGTCCGGCTCCCGGACTGAAAATAACAGCAACCTTCATAACTTGCTCCTTTAGGGAACCAGAACGATCTTCAGAGCCTCAGCCTTCTGCAGCATATCGAAAGCCTTCTCGCCCTCTTCCAGAGGCAGACGGTGGGTGATCAGCTGGCGGAAGGAATCCTTGTTGGCCTCGACCATTGCCAGAGCCTCACGGAAGTGAGCGATATCCAGACCGTAGCTGCCGGTCAGAGAGACCTGACGATAGTGGATAGAATGGGAGCTGACAGCGGGATCTTCGCCGCGCTTGAGACCGCCGAACAGCAGAACGGTACCGGCATCGGCAACCTTCTCAACATACTGCTCGACCAGCTCCTTGCGGTTGACGGCGACAACGACGTTGTCGTACTCGGAAGCCTTCACCTCGTCGGGAGTGCAGCAGGGAATGCCCATGGACACGATCAGATCACGGCGGGCCTGAGCAGGCTCGACGACCATCAGCTCCACGCCCTTGGCCTTCAGCAGCAGAGCAAACAGAACGCCCATAGGGCCGCCGCCGACAATGAGGACCTTGCTCTTGGGATAGATGTTCAGATGCTTGACACCGTTGATAACGCAGGCCAGAGGCTCGACCAGAGTGTAAACATC
This sequence comes from uncultured Eubacteriales bacterium, assembly GCA_900554625.1. Classification (GTDB taxonomy): domain Bacteria; phylum Bacillota; class Clostridia; order Oscillospirales; family Oscillospiraceae; genus Faecousia. Next base: position 1,740 of record USHP01000113.1, read on the forward strand.
GTCAGCTTCGCTGATAGGGAACACACCCTTCTTCACGAAGGAGGGATTGATACCGACATACTCGGCAAAAGCGCCGTAGTCCACATAGGACTGGTTCTGGCACAGGGAACCGGCTTCCTTCTCGCACAGCGCGCACTCGCCGCAGCCAAAATAAGGTGCAACGACGACCAGATCGCCGGTCTTGTAGCCCAGACCATCGGGAGTCTTGACCACTTCGCCATAGAACTCGTGACCCAGCACGCAGGGGGGCTGGAAATAGGAATGTCCCTTCAGATAGGTCTTCAGATCGGTACCGCAGACACCGCAGCCCATAACGCGAACCATAAATTCTTCGTTAGGCACGGGATAGTCGGTCTTGTACTCCATCTTCTGCAGGTCAGTATAAACCAATGCTTTCATGACATGTTCTCCTTTTCTTAGTCAAACAGTTCTGCAACCTTAGCGATGGTGGCAGCGGGATTCTCGCTCTGGAAAATGTTGCGGCCGAAGGCGAAGCCCTTAACGCCGCAGTTCAGTGCTTCCTTGGCAACATCCACGATGTTCTTGTCCACAGCGCCGCCGGCCATGATATAGGGAACGGGGCACCAACCGACGACATTCTCGAACTTCTCGGTGTAGAAGCCCTTGACCACATCTGCACCCAGCTCGGCAGCAATGCGGGCACCGTTGAGCTGAATATCATAGGTCACGGTCTTCATGTAATCATCACACATGACTTCGGCAATTACGGGAATGTGCAGCTTGTGGAAAGCGTCGATATCGTCTGCCATCTTCTGCAGAGCCTTATAGTCGGCGCCGCCGATGGTGCACATCATGAGGACGGCATCAGCACCGTAAGCCAGAGCAGTCTCGGGGGAGACGTGGTTGGTGTTGACATTGCTGAACTCGCTGGCCAGCATACTGCCGTTGCAGGAGGAGCGCAGGATCAGCTTCTTGTTCAGAAGACCGCCCGTTGCCATCTCGTTGGCAATGCCGATATTGACGATGAAGCCGTCAGCGCGGGAATTTTCCACGCTGCGCAGCAGCTCACGGGGCTTCTCCAGACCCTCGACCATACCGGTCTGGGGCAGATCCATTGCCATAACAAACAGCTTGCCATTGTTGGAGAACAGTCTCTCAGTATTACGCTTCAAACCATACATATCAGATTACCTCACTTTTTATTTTTGATAGTATCACGAATTTTGCACATGACAAAATAGATCACAAAGCTTACAGCGAAAGATACAACGCTCTGTCCCTCGGTCAGGGTCAGACCCAGAACAAGGCCCACTGCCCAGGGAACAAAAGGAACCCAGTCAAACCTGATCATCTTGGAGAAGTCGGAGGTGCATTCCTTCAATCCGCCCAGCACATAGTACTTGCACAGGTAGATGCCCAGCAGGGGAGCATACAGGCAGCCCAGAATGTTCAGAATGGGGTACATATAATCCATGATGCCCAGAATTGCGATGATCGCAGCGGCAATACCGCCCACAACCAGCGGGATCCAGGACTTCACCTTGTCACCCAGGACAACACCCGCGCCAAGGCCAAAGGAATAGAAGCTGCGGTCGTTGAAAGTCCAGCTGCACAGCAGAACAATGACCAGCACCAGGATCTGAGGGATGCCGCCGGCGGTGAAACCGCGGACCATGCTGTACTCAGGGCCGCAGACCATGGCAAACACACCGCCTGCCAGCATCATAACGGCATTGAAGAAGCCGTAGCCGACGAAGGTGCCGATCGCCATATCCTTGGTCGTGGCAACGTTACAGGTGAAATCGGAGAAAATGGGAATAACGGAGATCCAGGTCAGTACCACGAACACGGCGCTGTCCAGCAGGGACAGGGTGCCTTCGGGGCTTGCGTGCATCTCGATCGCACCCTGACCGAAGCCCTTGATGCAGATCGTCACAACGGCGACCAGACAAAGGAGCAGGACCACGGGTGCCTGAATGTAACCGCTCTGCTCCATGCCCTTGACACCGCGGATGGCGCTGAACACAGAAATGGCACAGATCACCGCAACCACGATCCAGGAGGGAACGGCAGGGAAAATATCCTTCACGCTGGAAGCCGCGATATCAGACATCCATGCGACCCAGATAATTCCGGCGGGCAGCAGAAACAGATTCATGATCCGCGCACCGATCTGACCAAAGATGTTGCCGTACTGGACGGCGGTGGGAATACGCATCTTCAGACCCACATTACCGCTGACACACAGCAGTACGCTCAGCAGTGCGCTGCCGAGGATCACGCCCCACAGAAAAGTATTCCAGTCGGTCATCCAGAAAAGCTCTGCGCCGAAGGACAGACTCATGATCTGCACCACGAAGCTGGCAATAACTACGCCGAAGGAGAGCCAGTTCTGGTTACCAGACTCCAGTTTGCTGAAAATAGACTCTTTTTTCAAGATGCTGCCTCCTTACTTCTTGAATGCCGACAGATCCTGCTGAGGCAGCAGCGTAGGCTCGGAAATTTCAAAATCACCGCCGGAAATTCCCAGCAGCTTGCTTACCAGCGGCGCGATAGCACGCAGGTCGGTGGATTCGATGCCGGCACCGGCAGGAATGCCGCCGCCCACACAGATCATGGGAATGATCATATCACTGTCATCGGTGGAACCGTGCTGGCCGTGGTATTCATCGATCATGGGCTGGGGCAGGAACACGTAGCCCGCCTCGGTGGTGAGGATCAGATCGGGACCATCTTCGGACGCGACCCTCAGCTCCACAGCTCTGTCAGAACTGCTGGAGAAAATAGAGTCAACACCTTCCATGCCTTCAAAGAAGGAGATCACTTCCGCTTCATCGGTGCCGTTGAGCCAGATGTAGCCGGTGCGGCCATCGATGGCAGCGGCAGCCTCGGGGAAGTTCATCATCGTCAGCACATTCAGGTTGATTGCCTTATCGGATGCGGTCATGCCGTGGTCAGCCACGATGATCAGCGTGGTATTTTCCAGCATACCGGACTTCTTCATCTTTTCATAGAACTTGCCCAGCGCCTTGTCGACACGCTCCAGACAGGTCTCCATTTCCTTGGAGTCGGGGCCGAAGCGGTGACCGATATAGTCAGGAGACTGGACGTTGACCAGCGTCAGGTTGGGAACCTCTGTTTCCAGAACGGTGTACAGGGACTCGAACACCCAGTCTGCCAGCTCCAGATTCATCTTGTAGTAGTCTTCATTGGTCTCGGCATTATCCAGATTGGGTGCCTCGCCGAGATAGCTCAGAGGACGGATATTGCTGGTTCCAACATCACAAGCCTCGGAAAACAGCGTAACCAGATTGTTTTTGCCGGAAACGACAGCGGTCTTCAGCCCCTGTGCCTTTGCCAGCTCAAAAATCGTTTCGCACCGGATCATGTCCGGCTCTTTGCTCTTGATGGTGGTAACGCCATCCTCTGCCAGACGCACATTACCGATAATTCCGTGGACATCGGCGCTTACGCCGGTCATCATAGTAGTGTGGTTGGTCAGCGTGTGGGCAGGATAGACGCACTTTGCATTCAGCGTGCAGGCACCATTCTTTGCAATTTTCGCCAGATTTGATTTTTCACCCATCCGGCTGAGATAGGCGCTGGAGAAGCCATCCAGAACCAGAATGACAACATGTTCCGACTGTCCCAGCTGCGTACTGGCCGGTTCATTGGGCTCAGAGGATGCACAGCCCGCCATCATCGAGATGGCAAGCGCGCACACGACGAAGATCGAAATGATTTTTTTCATTGGTAAATCCTCCTAACGAGGTGTCATTGCAGCCCCGGGGATTCCGGGGCTGCAACACTGCCTCAGGCAATACATATAAGCAGATTTAAATCAGGTCTGCGCGAATGGAATAAAACGAAGTTTCAGAAAATTACTTAACGAACTCGATCTCGGAGACATACCACTGCCATGCCCAAGCGTCGTACTTGTCGTTCAGCTCGGGATGCTCGGTAGCGGGGAAAACCATCTTGATGGGGCCGCCTGCATCAGCGGGGATCTCCTTGCCGCCGACATAAGCGTCGGTGATCAGGATGCTGTAAGCCTTTGCGTCCTCAGCTGCGACCTCTGCGGACCAGCCGTCGGAAGACTTGACCAGGATCTTGGTGCAATCGGTTGCACCTGCCATCTCCATCAGAGCAGCCAGGGTAACGCCGGTGAACTCATACTCCTTGCTGGTGCCCAGAGAGACATCAGCGGTCTTGATCTGGGTTCTCTTTGCTTCCCACTGACCGACGGTGACTTCGACCTTCTTGTCGCCATAGACCAGAGTGATGCCCTTGGGATCATTGTTGTTGGCATTGCTGCCCTCGTCGATTTTCTCGCCGCAGGCGGTCATGATGCCCAGGCAAACAGCCAGAGTGCAGATAATTGCGATAAGCTTCTTCATTTTGTGCTCCTCCATTTTTGTTAGTGTTTATTGTTATATGTATTGCTTACAAATGTCAGGATGGATCTGGCCTTCTCCTTGAAATCAACGCAGTTTACCTGCTCGATCTCGCGGATCATGTCCATATCCAGTTTTGCGGTGCCGCTGTACGCACCGCACAGGGCTGCTGCCATCGCGCCGATGGTATCGGTGTCGCCGCCCAGGTTTGCACCCAGGCGGGCCGCATGCATGGGATCGCCGCCGCAGCGGTGGAAGAATGTCAAAACCACAGCTACGGTATCTTCACAGTCCATAGAGTACTCGATCTTGCCGAAGACCTCTGCAAGGAACTTCTCGTCATCAGCGGTTTTGGTGGAAAGCGCCAGCATTTCATCCAGCATAGGCAGTAGGCGGCTCTCACCCTTGGGATAGCCCTTCTTTTCCGCGATAACAGCACCGCGGCGGGCAGCATCCAGAACACTTTCCAGCGTACTGTCGCTGCTGAGTGCTTCCGCCACAGCGGAAGCCACCGCACCGGCACCGGCCATGGCACGGTTGCTGCCGTGGGTAGGCAGGCACAGCGTAGCCGCGTCCAGTGCCGCCTGCTCG
>USHP01000114.1 GCA_900554625.1 uncultured Eubacteriales bacterium
GTCCGTCAGTTCCGGTATCATTTTCGGCGTTTTGATGGCCTCCTTCTCCGGCGTTTTCCCCAACATTTACAACACCACGGAGGAAGTCCGGCAGCTGGCAGGCTGGCTGATCTGCATCAGCGCCGTGTGTATGCCCTTCCAGGCCTACACCAACGCAACCTACTTCACCTTGCGCTCCGGCGGTCAGACCATGGTTACCTTCCTGTTTGACAGCTGCTTCGTCTGGGTGTGCTGCGTTCCCCTGGCCTTCTGCCTGAGCCGGTTTGCCCACCTTCCTATCCTGCCGCTGTATGCCATCTGCCAGTCTACCGACCTGTTCAAATGCGGTATCGGCGCATTTATGCTCAAGCAAGGAAAATGGATTCAGAATCTGACAACCTAATAAAATTGCCCCGCCTGTTTCTTCAGGCGGGGCTTATTTTTTATCGCAATGCGGCGCTGTTGTTCAGAACCAGGGTGCTGTAGAGCATCAGCACATCCTGACCGTGGAAATCAATATATTCTCCCAGCAGATCCGGATGGATATAGCGAATATCCACCAGGGTTACCTTGGCGTAGTCCTGCACCAGCAGGGGCACCATGCTGCTGCCGAAGGAATCCCGGAAGACAATCAGTTCCCGATCGGTAGTGGCATTGGGATTTTCGATGGTCAGCAAGCTCCGGGCACCGGAGAGGAAAATATCATACAGATCCCGGCTTTCCAGCTTGCTCAGATCGTAGACACTGCCGGTTTTTCCGGTTTCGTAGTCGTAGACGCTGCACTGGCGCAGCAGGTCGCTGTCCAGGTAGTACAGCGTTTCCGGCTCCATAGGCAGCGCCGCCTGACCGTAGTAGACACCGTAGAAGGGCTTTTCCAGGGCGGTGAGGGTGTAGTCCTCCTCCCGGGGCGGCGTCACGCCCAGGGCTTCACAGATTTCTCCGGCCGCCGACAGCAGGTACTCCTGCCGCCAGTGGGTATCTGTGCGGTAGTAGTTGCCCACATTCAGCGACTTCGTCAGGTCAATGTGGGTTGCCCAGGGCATCCCCTCCTGCACCATGGCAAACAATTTGTCATAATCCATGGACAGGTGGCCGCTGGGCTGGGCCAGGTAATAGCCCTTGTCCGGGGCAATAGCCATAAATACCCGGGAATCTTGCAGGTAGGTTTCATAGACGTAATTCAGCCGCTTCAAAGCGTTGCCCACAGACACGGTTTGCAGGGGGTACTCCTGTTTGGCGGCGTAGCCTTGAGAAAGATAAATGCCGTTGTTGTCCTTCTGCCCCAGGGCGTAGAAGTGGAACAAGGATTTGAGTTGCCGGAAGCGGTCCCGCAGGGGGAACTGATCCAAGGCGTAGTCTTCAAAATCCTCCATGAATTCCCCGTCCAGAATGGCGTCGGCTTCTATTTCCGGCATCTGGGCCAGGGGGCGGCGCTCCGCCACGGACAAATCCTTCTGAGGCAGCAGCCAGGCGGCAGCAGTGAGGATTGCCCATAAGGACAGAACCAAAATGGCAGGTATGCATTTTTTCATCTGTGCCACCTCCTTTAGAATCGGAAATACAGGAACGGGCTGAAAGAGCCGTCCACCAGGTAAGCCGTAGACACCAGCAGCAGCCCGGTCATCCATGCCCACTCCAGCACCGGGGCAGCCTTACTCCGGGCAATCCGGTTTCCTGCCTGTTTCACCACCGGTGTGGCTCCCACAATTCCCAGCACAAACAGCAGGGCAAAGCTTCGCAGGTAATACAAGGTTTCCTCCGTAACCAAGGGCAGGTTGGCAAAGCCGAACAGGCCCGCAAAATCCGCCCCTGCCTGGGACAGGCTCTCGGCATTGAACAGCACAAAGCTCAGCACCACCGCCAGCAGCACATAGCCATGGCGCAATGCATCCGGAAGCTTTTTCAGTCCCGGAATCCACTTTTCCGCCAGCAGCAGCACCGCAAACAGCAGCCCCCACAACACAAAGTTCCAGGCGGCACCGTGCCACAGTCCCGTGAGCATCCACACCACCAGGATGTTGAACACCCACCGGCCCCGGCTGACCCGGTTGCCTCCCAGGGGGATATACACATAATCCCGGAACCAGCTGCCGAGACTCATATGCCAGCGCCGCCAGAACTCCGAAATACTCTTGGACAGGTAGGGATAGTCAAAGTTCTCAATAAAATGGAATCCCAGAATCCGTCCCAGGCCAATGGCCATATCGGAATACCCAGAAAAGTCAAAGTAAATGTTCAGGGTAAAGGCAATGGCGTACATCCAGTAAAACAGCACCGACGGCTGCCCGCTTTCCCGGAACAGCTTCATCAGCAGGGCAAAATTGTCCGCCAGGATCACCTTTTTCCCCAGACCCACCAGGAAACGGCGCAGGCCCAAAGAAACATCCTGCCAGGCACACTTCCTGCTGTCCAGTTCTCTTGCCACATCCACATAGCGCACAATGGGGCCTGCAATGAGCTGAGGGAACAGGGCAACATACGCGCCAAAGCTGATGGGATTCTTCTGGGGCGGCACATTGCCCCGGTAGACGTCAATGGTATAGCTCAGGCACTGGAAGGTGTAGAAGCTGATGCCCACCGGCAGCGCCAGTTTCAGCAGAGGCAGGCTCAGGCCGGTGGCTGCGTTGACGCTGGAAATAAAGAAGTCGGCATACTTAAACAGTCCCAAAAGCAGCACACTGATGACCACCGAAATGCTCAGCCACAGCTTTTTTCGCTTTTCCGATCTGGCAATGGCCAGGCCGCAGATATAAAACAGCACAATGGTAAATACCATCAGCGCCAGCAGTTTCGGCTCTCCCCAGCCGTAGAAAAACAGGCTGGCAATCAGAAGCACCCCATTTTTCCATTTCCAGGAGACCAGGAAATAGACTGCCAATACCGCCGGGAGAAAGTAATACAAAAAGGATATACTGGAAAAAACCATGAATTGCCTCCCTTTGTGTCCTCCTAGGACCGATTATTCTTTCCGTAAAAAAAGGCAGCGGCAAAAGCCGCTGCCGAAACAGTTCCTGTGATTTAGCTCAGCTGGAAATCCGGTTCTGCGCCGACCACCTGGGCAAAGGCATCCACATAGGACTGAGCAGTGATCTCCTGGGCACTGCTGACCATAATCAGCATCACCACATCGCCGTAGCCGGTGACCATCAGGTCGTCAGCCTCCACGCAGACCCACTTGCGGGGGTCAATGCCGGCCTTCATGGCTTCGGCAACCGCCTTGCTGTCCTCACCGGGAGCAACCCGAACCATCACCATGGAGAAGGCAATGGAGCCGATCATGGGCTCGTAGGCAGCAGCTTCCACAATCTGATCCGCATTGTCCAGACCGGTAAAACGCTTGATATTCCACAGGCCTTCCTCGCTGGTGTCGGTCAGATCCAGATTGGTCAGGGCAGCGCCGAACTCCACGGGCTGAATTTCCACGACCTTGTTAATCAGTTCTTCCATGGTGCCCTCCACGCTGACAACTGCAGCAGTGGTGGCTGCTGTGGTTTCCTGAGCAGAAGAACTGCCGCAGCCGGTGAGCAGTGCGGCCATCATGGCCACCGCCAGAAGAGCAGAAATAAGCTTTTTCATGTTTGTTTCCTCCAAGTTGATCGTAAAACAATTCGTTTATAGATGGTATGTCCCAGATACACCAGGATCATACCTGTCAGTACGCCGCAGCTATCCAGCGCCACATCCTTGATACTAGGCCCCCGATCCGGTACAAAACACTGAATGGTTTCGTCCACACAGGCAGCCGCCGCACCCAGAATTAGCGGCCAGACTCCTTTTTTCCGCAGCATACCGAACAGCCAGGTAAGAAGCGCCCCCAACGCGGTAAATTCCGTGAAGTGGGCCATTTTGCGCAGCAATCCGCCGCCGGGAGCCGTCTCTTCTCCCCCCGGCAGGATATGCTCCAGGATTTCCTTCACCCAATCGCTGAAGGCACCGGAAATCTGCCCGGGCAGGGCTGAGTTGCCCCAGATGAAAATCAGATTGCAAATCAGCAGCGCGATACACAGCCGCATCCGCTTGTCCGTACGGATCACGCCAAAACCCCCAGATGCTCCAGAAGAATCTTCACTCCCAGGGCAACCAAAATAATGCCGCCGGCCAGCTGGGCTTTCTTTTCATACCGGCTGCCAAAGACATTGCCGACCCCCACGCCAACGGCGGACATGCCGAAGGTAAAGGCGCCGATGAGCAGCACCGCCATAAAGATATGCTGCACACCAGCCATGGCCAGAGAGATGCCCACAGCCAATGCATCGATGGATGTGGCAATCGCCATGACGAACATGGTTTTGGGAGACATGTCCGCATTTTCTTCACAGCAGCTGCAGCCTTCCGGTTCCTTTTCCAGGGCCTCCTTGAGCATGTTGACGCCGATGATGACCAGCAGCACAAAGGCAACCCAGTGATCCACGCTCTGGATTGCTTCGGCAAACAAGGTGCCCAAGTAAAATCCGATCAGCGGCATCAACGCCTGAAAGCCGCCAAACTAGGCGCCGCAGGTCAGGCCAGCCTTGACCGTGGCTTTTCTCATAGCCAGTCCCTTGCAGATTGACACCGCAAAGGCATCCATGCTGACACCCAGTGCCAGCAACAGCAGTTCTCCGATACCCATAAAAAGAAACCTCCGTGCAGATTTCAGGTCAGCACAGAAGCCAGGAAGAGACTGAGCCGGCCTGTCAAGTCTCGTCATTTCAGGCTGAACCAGGGGAAACCCCAGTATGTTGACCCAGCCCCGCTTATCGCGCCGACTACTCCCTCTTCGGCTTGGATTATAACAAAGGATTCCCGGCTCGTCAAGCGAAACCGGGAATAGACACAGTTATTTTACATTTATAGACCAGATTTTCCGGCTTATCCCAGCAAGGATATCCCCCACTGGCACAGCAGCACCGCCGCACTGCTGCTCAGGGCCACCACAATCAGGCTTTTGCCCCGATAGGCCAGCCCCACCGCCACAGCCAAGGCCGCTGCGCCGCTGATCACCGAGTCCGTACTGCTTAAAATCGCAGGAAAGGTCATGGCGCTGAGGCAGGCATAGGGTACATAATGTAAGAAAGAGCGCAGAAACCGGCTGGAAATGGGCTTGCGAAACAGCGTCAGCGGCAGCACCCGAATCAGATAGGTGGTCACCGCCATCGCCAGGATATACAGATACAGATTCATACCGGCGCTTCCTCCCGCTCCGCCACCGGAAACACCACTGCGCAAATTGCAGCGGCTGCCACGGTGCAGATGACGATGGCCAGTCCCGCAGAAATACGGTTCAGTCCCGGCACCCAGGCAAACAGGCTGCTGCAAACCAAGGCAAGCACCACCACCGCCAGGATTTCCTTTTCCCGTTTGGCTTCCGGCACCACAATGGCCACAAACATGCCGTAGAGCATAATCCCCAGGGCTGTCCGGATGGAACCGGGCAGAACGGAACCTGCCAACGCGCCGCACAGCGTCCCCAATGTCCAGCCCAGAATGGGCAGCGTACCCAGACCCAGCATAAAGGGCAGGGTCAGCGGCTCTATTCGGGACATGGCCAGGGCGAAAATCTCATCGGTATTGAAAAACGCAATTAGCAATCTGGGCAGCAGGCCAATCCGCTGTCCCATCCGCTGGCTCAGGGCCAGACTCATCAGCGCATAGCGGCTATTGATAATCAGCTGGGTCAAAATCATTTCCCACAAGGTAGCCCCCGCCACAATCACCGTCAGTCCGGCAAACTGTCCGGCGCTGGTCAGGTTGGTCAGGGAAATCAAGGTGGCATCCAGAGCCCGCAGCCCCTGGTTTACCGCCATGGTGCCAAAGCCGAAGCTGACGGAAAAATATCCCATCCCCACCGGCAGTCCCCGGCTCAGACCTGCCCGGTATTCCGTTCCTCTCATAAGCCTCTCTCCACAATCCACACAGGATTTTTCCCCGGAGCATTTTTGCTCTCATGATGAGGCCATTATACCAGCCAATTTCTACAAAAGCAACCGTAAAATACCAGCATTTTGCCTAAAAAGGCAATCTTATACCGTTACGCCCTGGTATTCCACCAGCTGCAGCACCTGCTGTCCCCGCTGGGTCAGGGCCATGCTCCCCCGGACGGGATAGGCGGCATAGGCACCGTCATCAAAACCGCTCAGCGGCTTGTCAAAGTCCAGAGAAATCAGTCCTTTTTTCTCCAGACATTGCAGCAGGACGCTCACATCCTCCGGCGCTCCTTCCTCCAGATACACCGGGATATCGTCATCCCGCTTCCGGGCCACCGGCAGAAAGGGAATCTGTCCCAGGTAGCGCAGAAAATCCAGTTCCTTCTGGGTCAGCACCAGTTCCCGGGCGCAGCCGGAACACTTTGCGCAATTACCGTCGCATCCACTCATAAGAAACCTCCCGCAATTGTCAGAAATCCAGGGCAATTCCTCAATTTTTGTTGCATAGCCTGGATTCTTAGGATATACTAATGATACAAAACCATACAAAGGAGTGAATCCCATGTCCCCTGTTCATATTACAAAAGACAATTTTGATTCCCTGGTCCTGGGCAGTGACAAGCCTGTGCTGCTGGACTTCTGGGCAGCCTGGTGCGGTCCGTGCCGGATGGTTGCTCCCGTTCTGGAAGAGCTGGCCGCTGACCGGGAGGACATTCTGGTAGGCAAAATCGACATTGACGAAGAGATGGAACTGGCAATGAAGTTTGGCGTTACCAGCATCCCCACTCTGGTGGTC
>USHP01000115.1 GCA_900554625.1 uncultured Eubacteriales bacterium
GCCCGGAAGCATCCCGGCATGTTTTACGCGTTGCCCCAGGCGCCTCAGCAGTTCAAGCAGCTGCTGATGACTTCCGGCTTTGACCGCTATTTCCAGATTGCTCCCTGCTTCCGGGACGAGGATGCCCGTGGAGACCGCAGCCCCGGCGAATTCTATCAGCTGGATATGGAAATGGCCTTTGCTTCCCAGGAAGATGTTTTTGCGGTGCTGGAGGATGTCCTGCCGCCCATCTTTGCCAAGTATGGCACGTATTCCGTGGCCTCCACCGCGCCCTTCCAGCGGATTCCATACCTGGAGGCCATGGAGCGCTATGGCTCGGACAAGCCCGACCTGCGCATTGACCTGACCTGCCAGGATGTCACGGAGCTGCTGGAGGACTGCGGCTTTGGCCCCTTTGCCGGCCAGCAGATCAAGGCGGTGGCGGTGAGCGGCTTTACCGCAACGCGCAAGCAGATTGATAAGCTCTGCGCCGACGCGGAAGTGATTTCCGGCAATAAAGCGTATTGGTTCAAGCTGGATGAGAAGGGGGAAATCTCCGGCGGTATTGCCAAGTTCCTCCAGGAGAAGAAGCAGGCGGTGATCGACCGGCTGAAGCTGGAACCCAATACCTTTGTAGCCTTGAGCTGCGGGAAAAACCTGGCCGCGCAGAAAACCGCCGGCGTGCTCCGCCGCTTGCTGGGCGAGCTGTGCCCCCAGCATATGAACCGGGAGCGCTACGAATTCTGCTGGATTGTGGACTTCCCCATGTACGAAATCGGCGAAGAGTCCGGCGCTCTGGAATTCTGCCACAACCCCTTCTCCATGCCCCAGGGCGGTCTGAAGGCTCTGGAAGAGGCAGAAGGCGATGTAGAGAAGCTGCTGGCCATCAACGCCAACCAGTACGACCTGGTGTGCAACGGCTATGAATCTGCCTCCGGTGCTGTCCGGAACCATGATCCCGAGATCATGGTCAAGGCCTTCCAGATGGTGGGTCTGGGCGAAGAGGACGTGAAGGCCAAGTTCCCCGCCATGTACAACGCCTTCACCTACGGCGCACCTCCCCATGCCGGTGCCGCTCCCGGTGTGGACCGTCTGATTATGCTGCTGACCGGTGAGGAAAGCATCCGGGAGGTCATCACCTTCCCCATGAACAAGAACGCCCAGGATCTGATGATGGGCGCTCCCACCACCGTAGACAAGAGCCAGCTGGACACCGTTCACATCGCTCTGGTAGAAGAATAATTCTCAAGCCGCTCCTGCCCTGGCTTTGGCGGAGCGGCTTTTTTCTAAATTTTTTGATTTCCTTGCAACCAAGATGGAATTTTGTCGAGACTTTAATTAGGGAAAGGAGGTTTTCCCCTCATGGAAGATCAGCAGATTGTGGATCTGTACTGGGAGCGCAACGAGGACGCCATCCGGAAAACCGAGGAAAAATACGACCGTTACTTAACCAAAATCGCCTACAACATTTTAGCCAACGCTGAGGACAGCCGGGAGAGCGTCAACGATACCTACCTGGCAGCCTGGAACTCCATGCCGCCCCACCGGCCCAGTATCCTGCCGTCCTACCTGGCCAAGCTGACCCGCCGGATTTCCATTGACTGTTTCCGGGGCAAAACCCGGGCCAAGCGGATGCCGTCGGAGTATGTGCTGTCACTGAGTGAACTGGATGACTGTGTTTCCGGCGGAAACAGCACCGAGGAAATCATCAACGTCAAATTTTTGGCAGACGCCATCGGCGTGTATCTGCGGCTGCAAAGCCCGGAGGCCCGCAACGCCTTCATCGGCCGGTACTACTACCTGGCTTCTCTGAAAGAGGTTGCCCGGTACTGCGGCATGTCCGAAAGCAAAGCCAAAAGCCTGCTCTACCGCACCCGGGTCGGGCTGAAAGAGTATCTTCAAAAGGAGGGCTTTAACCTATGACAACAGCGCAGCTTCACGATGCCATTGGCCTGCTGCCGGTGGATCTGATTGCGGAAACCGATGAACTTCGCTGCCGCAAGCAGCAGCGGCTTCACTGGCAGCGCTATGCCGCCATGGCCGCCGCTGTGGTTTTGGTGATTTGCGGCGGAGTCATCAGCTGGCGTCTTCTGCCCGGTTCCAAAACTGCCGCCGCACCGGAAGCCGCCCAGTTTGCCGCCGCCAGCGCCACCGTAGCCGACGAAGCCTTGTCGGGAGCCCAGGAACCCATGGCAGATGCTGCCGGCACGGGCAACGGCTCCCGCAACCTGGCTACTGCCGCTTCTATGTCGGTACATCTTGCCGCCACTCCGGCACTGACGGAAGCAGCACAAGCCCAGCCCACCTATGTGGCCCTGATGACCTCCCTGGAGGACTGGCAAACCTATCATCAGCAGCAGGAAGGAAACTACGATCTTACCCAGCTGGATGCGGTGATGGACAGCCAGGACGAGGGGTATTTTGAATACCAGGATCTGGTGCTGATTCGCCTGAACGTCCCCGCCTCCACTGATCCCGCTGTGGAGAATATGGTGTGGGAAGAAGGCAGCCTGGAAGTCTACCTGGACAATACGGCAACCCAAGAAGATGCCGGCCAAACCTGCTGGCACATTGCCCTGGATGTGGAAAAGGGCGCACTTGCCGACGCGGACAAAATTCAGCTGATAGTGAAATAATCCCCCACCCCGGCTCCGCCCTGTTTCGGAAGGAGCCGGGGGTTTTCCGTTTCTTTGCCGCCTTGGAAAAGTTTTTGTAATTTTTTCCATTTTTCCTCTTCCCTTTTTTGGCTTTGTCATATATAATAACCAATGGCGACCCCTTTTGATACCAAGACCCGAGGAGAGAACCATGAGAATCCTATACGACAGCAAGCAATCCATCTTTAAATCCCCCTTTGGTACCCTGGTACCGAACCAGGTATGTACCCTGCATATCCACATTCCTGCCACCGTCCGGGCAACCAAGGTTACCTGCCTTCTCAATGTCGACGGCAACGGCAGCGTACAATATGTTTCCCTGCTTTTGAAAGAGCGCCAGGGGCCTTATGAAATTTTCAGCGGAGAATTTTCCCTGGGCGAGCCGGGACTGTACTTTTACTACTTTTATATCGACACCCCCGAGGGGGGCTTCCGGCTGTTCAAGCAGGGAGACGACACCAATATGGAAGCTGGCGACCTGTGGCAGCTCAGCTGCATCCCCGGGGATTTCCACACCCCGAACTGGGCCAAAGGCGCAACCTATTACCAGATTTCCCCCGATCGGTTCTGCCGCAGCGGCTCCTGTGACTTGACCGGCAAGCTGGAGCCTTACACCCTGCACCCGTACTGGTATGAAGATGTCCGCTGGCAGCCCACCAGCGAGGGCATTGTCCTGAACAACGATTTTTACGGCGGCAATTTCCGGGGCATCGCAGAGAAAATGGACTATATTGCCAGCCTTGGCACCACCATTTTGTATCTGAACCCCATTACCAAGAGCTTTTCTTCCCACCGCTACGACACCGGCGATTACAAAACCCCAGACCCCATGCTGGGCACCGAGGAAGATTTTTCCGCCATGTGCCAGGCGGCCCACGACCGGGGCATCCGGGTGATTCTGGATGGGGTTTTCTCCCACACCGGTTCGGATAGCCTGTACTTTAACCGGGAGGGACATTTTGACAGCTGCGGCGCTTACAATTCCCAGGATTCTGCCTACAGCAGCTGGTATACCTTCCACAACTGGCCCCGCAGCTACAACTGTTGGTGGAATTTTGACACTCTGCCCACGGTGAACAAAATGGAGCCTTCCTTCCTGGATTATATCATCCGGGATGAGGACAGCGTGGTGGCCCACTGGCTCCGGCTGGGTGCCGACGGCTACCGGCTGGATGTGGCGGATGAGCTGCCTGACGAGTTTATCTGGCTGCTGCGCCAGCGGATTCACCAGGTCAAGCCCGATTCCCTGCTGTTGGGTGAAGTGTGGGAGGATGCCTCCAACAAATTCGCCTACGGCCAGCGCCGCACCTACTTTACCCGGGGCGAGCTGGACAGCGTGATGAACTATCCTTACCGCACCGCCATCATCAACTACGTCCGGGGTCTGGACGGAGGCAAGGGGCTGAAGGATACCGTCATGACCATTGTGGAAAATTACCCCCCGGAAGTGGTACTGTGCAATATGAACCTGCTGGGCACCCACGACACCCCCCGAATCTTAACGGCTCTGGTGGACGACTTCCATGGCAGCCGGGAGGAGCAGGCCCAGCGTCGCCTGTCCCGGAATCAGCTGGATGTGGCCTATGACCGGCTGCTCACCGCTTCCTTCCTCCAATACACCCTGCCGGGCAGCCCCTGCCTGTATTACGGCGACGAAGCCGGAATGGAAGGTCACCGAGACCCCTTCAACCGCCGCCCCTTCCCTTGGGGCCAGGAGGACCAGCAGCTGCAAAATCATTTCCGTCGGTTGGGTCAGCTGCGGAAAAACTTTGCCGCTTTCCGTCTGGGTGACATTTCCTTCTTCAAAGCGGAGGACAAGCACCTGGGCTTTACCCGCAGCTACGGCGGCAAAACCTACCGGGTCTACTGCAACCGCAGCGGCGACGCCTGGGAAATCCCCTACGGCCGTCCTATTTTCGGCTACAATCTGCAAATTCTGGCACCGGACTGCCTGACCATCGGCCCCCGGGGCTATTGCGTCACGGAGGAGTAAGCCATGGAAAAAGAATGCTTTTTCAGCGGCTACTGCCGTCAGCTGGACGGCAGCCGGGTGGTGGAAGCGGTGCTGGAAGACGGCAAGCTGACTGAGGTAGACTGCTGCTATGGCAACTGTATCTACGAAGGCAGCTGCCCCATTGCAGCAGAACTTCAAAAGGCCCAGGAAGAATAACAATGGCGGGATGCTGATGCATCCCGCCATCTGCGTGTCTAAAATGCCTCGCAGAGTTTGTCCTCCAGAGGACAAATAAAGTCAAAACCGTTTTCGACCGGGGCATGTACCTGGGCGAAAACACTTTACAGGCTGCAAGTGTGGAATTTGTCCCCCGTCGGGGGGACAAATTATGCGCGCAGCAGACTGCCAAAGTTTGTCGAAAAAGCCCGCAGGGGTTTTTCGACAGTCTAATGGCGGGATGCTGATGCATCCCGCCTGTTACTTTATCTGCTCATCCTGCTCTGACAGATCAATTTTTCCATGTTCTTTTTCAAATTCCGCCACCCGTTTTTTTCAGGTACTGCTCAATTTCCTTGTTGGCAGAGCGGCCTTCCCACTGGGCAATGTAGCGGAACTTCTGAAACAAAAGCCTGTCAATCCGCAGCGTATAACGCAAAAGCTTCTCGTCCATATTTACACCTGCTTTCCACCATGATGACATTACTATGCCTAAATTATAGCGAAAAAATTCCACCATTCATGAAATGGTGGTTAAATGACATAATCTTGGCGCATTGTTTTTTGAAGTGTTCCAAAATATTTTTAATTTAGACACAAACTGGCCAAACACTTCTTGTAAAATGATAGCCGTAGAAATGTATTCTCCTGCTTTGACTCGCTTTATTTTCTTTGTTACGGAGGAAAGCGGCTATGTATGTGATTACCAACGATGATATTTTTGGAAGCAACGTACTGTACTTAAGAACCAAGCGAGGCGTTTCTTTGGAATGCCTGGCAAAGATTCTGGGGATTACCAGCTACCAGCTGCAGCTGATTGAGCAGGGCTACCTGCGAGATATTGACTCGGCACTGTTGGAGCAAATCTGCAAGTATTTTGCCGTTTCGCCCCAGCCGATTCTGTGCTACGATTTGACCGAACACTAAAAATGCCTCCCCCTCTGACCGGGCTGCCCCGGTGAGAGGGGGATTCGTGCAAATACCCCCTTCCGCGGATTGCGGAAGGGGGTAAAGCGTTATTGCTGATTTTCCATTTCCTTCAGGGCGTCCTTACGGCTGAAGTTTGCACGGCCCTTCTCATCGAAGCCCATGAACTTCACCCAGGTCATGTCGCCCAGGTTCAGCACATCTTCCACCTTTTCCACACGGCGGTTTTCCAGCTTGGAAATGTGCACCATGCCGTCATGGCCGGGAGCGATTTCCACGAAAGCGCCGATGGGCAGAATCCGCACAACCTTGCCGTAGTAGAGCTTGCCTACCTCGGGCACGAAGCAGATGTCGTCCACCATCTTCTTGGCGGCATAAGCAGCGGCGGAATCCACAGCGGAGATGAACACACTGCCGTCGTCCTCGATGTCCACCTTGGCGCCGGTGTCGGTGCAGATCTTCTGGATGGTCTTGCCGCCGGAACCGATGACTTCCCGGATCTTGTCCACAGGAATCTTCAGAGACAGCATCTTGGGAGCGAACTCGCTGACCTCGGGACGAGGCTCGGCGATGCAGGGCAGCATGACCTCGTTCAGGATCTCCAAACGGGCCTTGCGGCAGCGCTCCAGAGCGTCGGCAATGATCTCCATGGTCAGGCCCTTGTTCTTCAGGTCCATCTGGATGGCGGTGATGCCTTCCTTCGTACCCGCGACCTTGAAGTCCATGTCGCCGAAGAAGTCCTCGAGGCCCTGAATGTCGACCATCGTCATCCAGCGGCTGCCCTCGGTGATGAGGCCGCAGGAGATACCGGCGACAGGAGCCTTGATC
>USHP01000116.1 GCA_900554625.1 uncultured Eubacteriales bacterium
CCCTGAACCTGATCGACACGCCGGGCCATGTGGACTTTAACTACGAAGTGTCCCGATCCCTGGCCGCCTGCGAAGGTGCGGTGCTGGTGGTGGACGCTTCCCAGGGCGTGGAGGCCCAGACTTTGGCCAATACCTACCTTGCCATTGACGCAGGGCTGGAAGTGCTGCCGGTCATCAACAAAATTGACCTGCCCTCCGCCCGCCCGGCGGAAGTCAAGGCCGAGGTGGAGGACATCATTGGCATCCCCGCCGAGGATGCCCCGGAAATCTCCGCCAAAAACGGCATCAATATTCACAGCGTGCTGGAAATGATTGTCAAAGACGTTCCCGCTCCTACCGGCGACCGGGAAGCGCCGCTGCAGGCACTGATTTTTGACAGCCAGTATGATTCCTACCGGGGCGTCATCGTCTACACCCGGATCAAGCAGGGCACCGTCAAGCCCGGCGTGGATATTAAAATGATGGCCACCGGCGCGGTTTATAAGGTGGTGGAGGTGGGTACCATGACTCCCACCGGCCTGTGTCCCCTGGATGAACTGGGGGCCGGAGAAGTGGGCTACATCACCGCTTCCATCAAAACCGTTGCCGATACCCAAGTGGGCGATACCATCACCACGGTGGAAAATCCCGCTTCGGAGCCGCTGCCCGGTTACCGGGCGGTGCAGCCCATGGTGTTCTCCGGCGTTTACCCCGCTGACGGTGCCAAGTACCAGGATCTGCGGGACGCTCTGGAAAAGCTCAAGCTGAACGACGCTTCCATGAGCTACGAAATGGAAAGCTCCATCGCCCTGGGCTTTGGCTTCCGCTGCGGCTTCCTGGGCCTGCTGCATATGGAGATCATCCAGGAGCGGCTGGAGCGGGAATACAATCTGGATCTGATTACCACCGCCCCCAACGTTGTCTACCGGGTCACCAAAACCAACGGAGAGGTGATGATGGTCTACACCCCCCTGGACTACCCCGACCCCATGGAAATTCAGCTGGCGGAGGAGCCTTACGCCAAGGTCAACCTGATTGCTCCCCAGGAATATGTGGGCAACATTATGGATCTGTGCCAGCAGCGCCGGGGCGAATTCAAGGATATTGTCTACCTGGATGCCAGCCGGGTGGAGCTGCACTACGAAATGCCCCTGAATGAAATCATCTACGATTTCTTCGATGCCCTGAAATCCCGCACCAGAGGCTACGGAAGTTTGGACTATGAACTCATCGGCTACCGTCCCAGCCGCCTGGTGAAGCTGGATATCCTGCTCAACGGCGACATTGTGGACGCCCTGAGCTTCATCCTCTTTGCGGACAACGCCTATCCCCGGGCCCGGAAGATCTGCGAAAAGCTGAAAGAGAACATTCCCCGTGCCCAGTTTGAAATCCCCGTCCAGGCCGCCATCGGCGGAAAGATCATCGCCCGGGAAACCATCAAGGCCCTGCGCAAGGATGTGCTGGCCAAGTGCTACGGCGGCGATATCACACGGAAGAAGAAGCTGCTGGAAAAACAGAAGGAGGGCAAAAAGCGGATGCGTACCTTCGGCACCGTCTCCGTCCCCTCCGAAGCCTTTATGGCTGTGCTGAAGCTGGATGAAGATTAAGTGAAGTCGGAGGGAATCTATGCCAATTCTAACCAAACGCCCCAACAAACGTCCCTTGGGACTGTATATTCATGTGCCTTTCTGCCGCAGCAAGTGCCAGTACTGCGACTTCTACTCCACCTGCACCAAGGAAGACAAGCTCATTGACGGCTACCTGGACGCAGTGTGTGATCATATCAAGGAGGCCGGAGAGCTGGCCCCCCATTACAAGGTGGACACCGTCTACTTTGGAGGCGGTACTCCGTCCTATTTCGGCGCCGATGGCCTGGCAGTCATCATGACCACCATCCGCCGCAATTTCGACGTGGACAACAATGCCGAAATCACCTTTGAGGCAAACCCGGATTCCGTGTCCGACCGGCTGCTGCACCGGCTCCGGGCGGAGGGCTTCAACCGGGTCAGTCTGGGTGTTCAGTCCGACGACGATGAGATGCTGAAAAAGCTGGGCCGTCCCCACACCTATGCCCAGGCGGTGGCGGCTTACCACAAAATCCGCAAGGCAGGCTTCCGCAATATCTCCATTGACCTGATGTACGGCCTGCCGGGACAGGACTTGCAGGACTGGCAGGAGACGCTGGACAATGTGCTGAGGCTGAACCCGGAGCATATCAGCTGCTACGCCCTGAAAATTGAGGAGGGCACCCCCTTTGCCCAGTGCAAGGACATTCTGAATCTGCCCGATGATGAAACCCAGGCGGATATGTACCTGGCGGCGGTGGAAACTCTCCGGGGCCGTGGCTTCCGGCAGTACGAGATTTCCAACTTCTGCCGCAAGGGCCTGGTTTCCAAGCACAATATGAAGTACTGGACCGGCGGAGAATACCTGGGCTTCGGCCCCAGCGCCAGCTCCGACTTTGCCGGCAAGCGCTATACCCTGAAACGGGACTTGCAGGCCTATATCACTGGCATCCGGGAAGGCGGAGACATTATGGAGGACATTCAGGAGATCCCCCTGCGGGAGCGGGCGGGAGAATACCTGATGCTCCGTCTGCGCACCAACGTGGGCATTGACGCTCAGGAGTATGAGAAAATGTTCCTGCTGCCCTTTGCCCCTCTGGAAGATGTGCTGGAACAGCGCCGCCGGTTCTTCCACGCCACCCAGACTGACACCGGACGGTGGGTGCTGACCCCCAAGGGCTACCTGGTCAGCAACGACATCATCACCGATCTGCTGCTTGCCCAGGACGGGTCCAACCCCTTGAAACGAATCTAAACAACAGGCCGCTGCTGTCAGATGTAAGACAGCAGCGGCCCATTTTTGTATGCCGATTCGGGTGTTATGTAAAAAAACAATCTCTTTCGCCACCGGAACCCGTTGCCTTCCGGCTGCGGATAAAGGCAGAAACGGGAACTCAGTAGTGCAGCTTCATTTCCTGGAGAAAGTCCCCGCAGATTACGTTGGCCTTCTTCACCGGCAAGGTAAGTTCATAGGCACCAAAATAGGCGGCCTTTGCAGGAGCCTGGCACAGGCTTTCTCCGAATGCCCCTATCACGGCGCTTTTGCCCAGGAATTGCGCATCCATTCCCGGGATGGACTCTGCGCCGATCCGATTGCACAACAGCACAGGCGTCACATTTTCAATGGCCCGCACATGTGCAATCTGATGGGTGGTTTCTCCGCCAAAGTTTGCCAGCACGCATAACAGATCCGCGCCCATACGAATCTGCTCACGGGAACGTTCAGGAAACCACAGGTCAAAGCAGATCTGTACGCCGATCTTGCACCCGTCCACGCAGAAGATGCGGTTTTCCTGCCCTCTGTCGAAAAGTTTCTTTTCAAAATCCGAAAGGTGGATTTTCCGGTACTTTCCAATGTAATTACCGTTGCTGACAAATACGGCCGTATTGAATATCAAATCATTTTCTTTCTCTGCCAGGCCAAACAATATGCCGCAGGAATACTGCTTGGATAGTGCCAGAATTCTCTGAGTAGCCGTTCCTTCCGGGACTTGCTGGGCAAAAGATTGCAGAACTTCCCGGCTTTCAAATAAGTACCCACACATGGATAATTCCGGAAGAACCAATAGGTCGCAGGGATTTTGCTCCAGACAGTGCGTCAGCGTATCCAGATTTTTCTCCATGTCATGACAGACGTCGAACTGTAAAAAACCGACTTTCCATGTATTTTCATATTATTTGATCTGTTCCTTCTGCTGATTTGCAGTGCTTTTTTAAGCAGCGCTTTACAAGCTATGTTAGCTGATAAAAACCGTATAAATAACCACGCCGTAGACAAACAGGGCAATCAACAGAGAACTCCATTTGTCGATGCTGCGTTTGCTTTCCAATCCCCTTACCACCACAGTGCTGGCGAGAAATGTAAGGGCTAGTGGTGTGGCGACAGCGAAGGGCAGCACCTGAAGCAGTCCCAATGCCGCAAACACAACGGCCAGTGCGGACAAAATCCTGTTGAGAAGTTTCATAACAATCCCTCCATGTAAACCCCCGGTTTTCGACTCCTTCCTGTTAAAATTTTATCATAATACCGTAGGCAAGTCCACTGTAAATTGCCCGCAGCATCGCGGCCAAAACGCAATTTGCCCGGGTGGTATTCCACCCGGGCAGCGTTTTTATGGTTTGACCTGGGCAGAGGATTTCTCTGCCCCACAGGACTTAGCAGCAGCCGCAGCCGTTGTCGTTGGTCATGGTGCCGTTACCGCAGCCGCAGAACAGCAGCAGCAGGATCACGATCCACCACCAGTTGTTGCCGATGCAGCTGCACAGATTGTTGTTGTTACCACACATAAGAAGTACCTCCGAAACATTTTCTTGAGCTTCACCGCTCATTCCATGGTATTCCGCAGGGCAGAAAATGTGCGTCGGTACGGGGGGAAATCTTATAAAGTCCGCAGGGCATCCACCAGGGCGGTCTTGCCGGCGGTCTTTTCGTCCTTGACTTTGATGACCCGGGCGGGGCATCCGGCCACCACGGTGTTGGGCTCCACATCGGAAACCACAATGGCGCCGGCAGCCACAACGGCATCGTGACCGATCCGGCAGCCTTCAATCACTACGGCGTTGGCGCCGATGAGGACGTTGTCCTCTACCACCACCGGGGTTGCGGAGGCAGGCTCCACCACACCGGCCAGCACCGCACCGGCGCCCACATGGCAGTTCTTGCCTACGGTTGCCCGGCCGCCCAGCACGGCGCCCATGTCGATCATGGTGCCCTCGCCAATGATGGCGCCGATGTTGATGACGGCACCCATCATAATCACGGCGTTCTTGCCGATCTCCACCTGCTCGCGGATAATGGCGCCGGGTTCAATCCGGGCGGGGATGTCCTTCAGATCCAGCATAGGGATGGCGGAGTTGCGGCAGTTGTTCTCAATTTCCACATGGTCGAACTCGTTGCTTTCCAGCACCGGAGCAACGTCCTTCCAGTCGCCGAAGACGATTTTGCACCCTTCCGCGGCGGGGAACTCCCGGCAGTTGGGGAAGGCAACGGGCTGCTTTTCCCAGACGTAGACTTTTACCGGGGTTTTCTTTTCCGAGGTACGGATATATTCAATAATCTGTTGTGCATCCATAACGATTTTCTCCTTTTGTATGATGGTTTATCATACCATCTTTTTGTTCCAAACTCAAGGGGATAAATTGACACCGCCGGGCATTTGGCGTATAATACTGGTAAAATTTCCACAGGAGGCATTGCCATGCCCTTAGCCGCTGACCGCCAGGCTCTGCACCGGATTCCGGAGCTGGATCATGACCTTCCCCAGACCCTGGCCTATCTGAAAAATGCTCTGAAAGGGCTGCCTTGCCAGGTATTTTCCCCCATGTCCGGGGCGCTGTGCGCCTGGTTTGACTTTGGCAGGGAAACCGCCATTGCCTTCCGGGCAGATGCCGACGCTCTGCCCATGGAAGAGAAAACAGGAGCTGTCTATGCCTCCCAGCACCCGGGGAAGATGCACGCCTGCGGCCATGACGGGCATATGGCAATCCTGCTGGAACTGGCCCGGCGGCTGAGCCGGAAGGAAAACCTGCCTCACAATGTGCTGCTGGTATTCCAGCCTGCGGAGGAGACTACCGGAGGCGCAAGAGAACTGTGTGAAACCGGGATTTTTGCAATCTACCGGGTCCAGGCCATTTTTGGACTGCACCTGTGGCCGGGACTGACCGCCGGAGTCATCGCCAGCCGGGAGCGGGAACTGATGGCCCGGTCCTGCGAGGTGACTGTGGACATTTTCGGCAAGTCTGCCCACATTGCAAAAGCCGCCGAAGGGGTTGACGCCCTGGCTGCCGGGGTAGAATTCTATCGTCAGGCAGCGGCTCTGGAGCAGTCCCTGCCCCAGGGAATGTTCCGGCTGCTGAAATTTGGCAAATTCCAAAGCGGCACCGTCCGCAATGCCCTGTCTGCCCACACCCACCTGGAAGGCAGCTTGCGGGCATTCCAGGATGCAATTTTTGAGGGGCTGCAGCAGGGGCTGCGGGACATTGGGCATCAGGTAGAGGCAGCCTTCGGCTGCACCGTCCAGGTGCATATGAACGACGGCTACCCCGCTGTGATGAACCCGCCGGAACTGTTCGCCCGAGTGCGCCGGGCGGCGGACTTTGCCCTGCTGGAAGCGCCCAGCATGACCGCTGAGGATTTTTCCTGGTACCAGCGGCGTCTTCCGGGGATGTTTTTCTTCCTGGGCGTGGGAGACACCCCGGCGCTTCACGCCGATACCTTTGACTTTGACGAGGCCGTTCTGGAAAACGGCGCAGAATTTTTTGAACGATTGGCGGAGAATTTCCAATGATTCCATTAAATCAGAACTTAAACAGCCTGCAGCGCAGCCCCATCCGGGTGTATACCAACCTGGCAAAGGAAGTACCTGGATGCGTTATGTTAACTATTGGGGAGCCGGATTTTGATACCCCGGATGTGGTGAAGGAGGCTGCCGTTTCTGCTTTGCAGCAGGGCCAGACCCACTACGCCCCCAACCAGGGCACCGAGC
>USHP01000117.1 GCA_900554625.1 uncultured Eubacteriales bacterium
CGATCTCGACCGGCAGCGGATCGGTCCGGTAGACCGTGCCGTCGACGGCGACCTCCGCCGCGCCGATCGTGACGTTGCCCGCCGTCTGGGGCAGCAGCACGAAGGTATAGGTGACGTTGACGCTCCGCGTCATCGAGCCGTTGGTGATCTGCATCGAGGAACCCTTCGACACGGCAGGCCCCGCCAGCACGTCGAAGCCCTCGAACGACGGCGCCCGGAAGGTGTCGTCGTCCGGGGAGGCGTTGAGCGAGAACTCCACGCGGAAGGCCTCGCCCACGGCCACCGTCAGCGGCGACGATGCCGTTGCCGCTGAAATTGTAGTCTGTCTGCCGCTCGCCGAAGTCGCCGCCGTAGCCCAGCACCTGCTGACCGTTTACGTTGGTATAGAATAGGGCCTGATCCATGTAATCCCAGATGAAGCCTCCGTGATACTGGGTAAATTCCTCGCCCAGCCGGACGTAGCTTTCCATACCGCCCAGGGAGTTGCCCATATTGTGCATGTACTCACAATTTAAGTAGGGCTTGCCGCCATCGGTTTCCAGGTATTCCCGGATTTGCTCCGGAGTGGCGTACATCCGGGATTCCACATCGGAGATGGGATCAAATTCCCGGCAGTGGAACACGCCTTCGTAGTGTACCACCCGGCTGGGGTCCACGCTGCGGAAATAGTCCGCCATTGCCATAATATCGGAACCTGCGTAAGATTCGTTGCCGCAGGACCAGAAGAGAATGGAAACATGGTTCTTGTCCCGCTCGAACATGGACTTTGCCCGATCCAGCACACAATCCAGCCACTGGGGCAGGCTGGCGGGGATGTTCCAGGAGGGATCAATGATGGGGTCTTTCTGCCAGGAACCGTGGGTCTCCATGTTGGTTTCGTCCATCATGTAGATTCCGTTGCGGTCGCACATGTGGTACCATTCGGTGCGGTTGGGGTAATGGGAGGTGCGCACAGCGTTGATGTTGTTGCGCTTGAAGGTAGCCATGGCCTTTTCCATATCGGCAAGGGTGATGGCCCGGCCGGTATGGGGGTTCCATTCGTGGCGGTTGACGCCGTTGAGCATCAGCCGGTTCCCGTTGAGGTAGAGTACCTTGTCCCGCAGTTCAAAGCGGCGGAAGCCGGTGTCGTAGGGGATAAATTCGGTGATTTGGCCATTTTCATCCAGAACCGTCAGCTCCACCCGGTACAGCTCGGGGCTTCCGTGATCCCACAGACGGACGTGGTCAAAGGCAAACTCCTGGCTGACCCAATAGGCGCCTTCTTCCTTCAGCTCCAGACTGCCGTCAAAGAGCACCCCGTCGGCGCTGTGGAAGATTTTTGCCCGGACAGCGGCGCTGCCTTCCAGCAAAAGCCGGATGTTCAGGCTGCCGCTTTCGTTGTCGGGGTTTAATGTGGTGCGAATCCACAGATCCTGGACATGGGCATGGGGTTTGGCATACAGGTAGACGGAGCGGAAAATGCCGGAGAACCGGAAAAAGTCCTGATCTTCCAGCCAGGCTGCGCTGCTGCGCTTGTGCACCTGGACACAAAGCCGGTTGCCGTAGCTGCGGATGTAGGGGGTCAGGTCGAACTCAGAGGGGGTGAAGGTATCTTCACAGTATCCCACAAACTGTCCGTTGAGCCAGATGTAAGCGGCCTGTTCAATGCCCTGGAAGGAAACACACACGGTTTTTCCCATGAGGCCCGGGTCCAGATCGAATTCCCGGACATAGCAGCCTACGGGATTATCCTCCCAGTCAATCTGAGGCGGACGCAGGTAGGCGTGGCCATCCCAGGGATAGAGTTTATTGATGTACTGAATCTGACCGTAACCCTGGGTTTCTATATGCCCGGGGACGGTGATGGTGCCAAAGTTCGTCAGGTCATATCCTTCCTGCCAGAAATTTTCCGGACGGGAAGCGGGATTGGGGCTCCAGGAAAAGCGCCACTGTCCGTCTAAGGCTTGACGCAGGGAGCTGTTTCCTTGGGCAGCCTCCTGGGAAGAGGCATAACAAATGTGATCAGAATGGGCATCCAGTCGGTTCACACGGAACACGGTAGGGTCTGCCAGCCAGTTGAGATCTGCCTGCATGGTGTTGTCTCCTTCACATGATATTTCGGTTGTCTGACATTCAGTATAGCAAAGGTAAGCGGCTTCGTCAACGGATTGGGAAAATGGAAGAAAGGTAAGAGGAATATCAGCGAAATATATGGAGAATATGTCCAAAATGGCTTTAGAATTTGCAACAAATCGGAAAAAAGTCCAATTTTCCGGAAAAGGATTTATCAATTTGAATTTTTGGCAGATTCAACAGATTTGCGGATGAAACATTGTGTATTCATACAAAATTCATAAAACTGCTTTACAGCAACCTACAAAATTGCTATATTTAACTTGATTTTGAGGGCACCGCTCTCAAAAAACAAAGGAGGAAAAATCAAAATGAAAAAGGTAATTGCACTTGCACTGGCTCTGGTCATGGCTCTGGGCCTGGTAGCTTGCGGCTCCGCAGCTCCCGCTACCGAGACCACTGCTGCCGCCGCTGAGGGCGACGCTGTTGTGGAAACCACCGCTGCCGCTGCAGAAGCTGCTGGTGTCGATGGCGAAGTCTCCATCTTCTGGTACACCTTCGGTGATACCTACCTGTCCAGCGTGCGTTCCGCTATGAACGCTGCCTGGGACGCTGCCGGCATCAAGTATCATGACTACGATGCCAACAACAGCCAGACCACTCAGACCGAGCAGATTCAGACTGCTATCACCAAGGGCACCTCTGTCCTGGTGGTAAACATCGTGGACGCCAGCTCCGACGACGCTACTCAGGCCATTGTTGACATGGCTAAGAACGCCGATATTCCTCTGGTGTTCTTCAACCGTTCCGTCTCCGAGGAGATCGTTTCCGCTTATGACAAGGCTGCTTACGTTGGCACTGACTACACTCAGGCCGGCCACATGCAGGGCGAGATGATCGGTACTTACGTTCTGGAGAACTATGAGACCCTGGATCTGAACGGCGACGGCGAGATCTCCTACGTTATGTTCAAGGGCCAGGAAGGCAACATGGAAGCTGATGCTCGTACCCAGTACGGTGTTGAGGATGCCGACAAGGTTCTGACCGAGGCTGGCAAGCCCGCTCTGGTGTTCTATGATGATGCCAACCCCTCCAAGTACCTGCTGGATGCCAACGGTGCCTGGTCTGCTGAGCAGGGCCAGAACCTGATGCAGACCCTGCTGTCCAAGTACTCCGAGGACAACGGCAACATGGTTGAGCTGGTTATCGCCAACAACGACGACATGGGCCTGGGCGCTATCTCCGCTCTGCAGAACGCTGGCTACAACAAGGAAGGCGGCAAGTACATTCCTGTCTTCGGCGTTGACGCTACCGACGCTGCCAAGGAAGCTATTGCAGCTGGCTCCATGACCGGTACCATCAAGCAGGATGCCGAGGGTATGGCTAACGCTGTTGTGACCATCTCCAAGAACCTGGCCACCGGCGCTGACAAGTTCGACACCATCGACACCGCTAACGTGGTGGGCACCTGGCGTGTGAACATCCCCTACTCTGCTTACACTGGCGAATAAGCTATCAATTGCAGCGAAAGCAGCCGCGTCTCGGCGCGGCTGCTTTGGTTACTCTTGGATCTTTTGCAGCATGAGGTCATGCCCATGAACCATCGTGGGCGTGCCCCGATTCTGCAAAATCCGGGTAACCAGCATTTCACAACAGGAGGCGAAACATTTGGAAAAGAATCAAGAATCCGTCCTGCTGCGAATGGAGGGAATCGTCAAGGAATTTCCCGGTGTCAAGGCCCTTGACGGTGTCAACCTGACAGTACGGGCCGGTACGGTGCATGCCCTGATGGGCGAAAATGGTGCCGGTAAGTCCACCTTGATGAAATGTCTGTTCGGCGTTTACAAGAAGGACGCTGGTAAGATCTTCCTCAACGGCCAGGAAGTAAACTTTAAAAATTCCAAGGAAGCCCTGGAAAACGGTGTTGCCATGGTGCATCAGGAGCTGAACCAGGCTCTGAAGCGCAACGTCATGGACAACATGTGGCTGGGCCGGTTCCCCATGGTCGCAAAGGGGATTCCCCTGACCAGCGAAAAGAAAATGTATGATGCCACCATGAAAGTGTTTGATGAGCTTGGCATCAAAGTCAACCCCAGAACCGTGATGAGCACCATGCCGGTGTCTCAGCGGCAGATGGTGGAAATTGCCAAGGCAGTTTCCTATAATTCCAAGATCATTGTGTTCGACGAGCCTACTTCCTCCCTGACGGAAGTGGAAGTGGAACACCTGTTCCAGATTATCAACATGCTCCGGGACCGTGGCTGCGGCATCATCTACATCTCCCACAAGATGGAAGAGATCCTGCGGATTTCCGATGACATCACCGTTATGCGTGACGGTCAGTGGATTGCCACCAAGCCCGCCAAGGAGCTGACCATGGATGAAATCATCCGCCTGATGGTTGGCCGTGAACTGACCAACCGCTATCCCCACAAAGACAACGTGGTGGGCGAGGAACTGCTCCGGGTGGAGGGCCTGACCGCCATGTATTCCCACATCAAAGATGTTTCCTTCACCGCCAGAAAGGGCGAGGTTCTGGGCATTGCAGGCCTGGATGCCTCCGGCCGTACGGAAGTGCTGGAGAACATCTTCGGCGTTGCCACCCGCAAGAGCGGCAAGATTTTCCTCAATGGCAAGCAGGTGCGCAACCGCAACGCCAAGGAATCCATCAGCAACGGATTTGCTCTGCTGACGGAAGAGCGCCGGGCAAACGGTATCTTCGGCATCCTGAATATTCGGGAGAATACCGTTATTTCCAGCCTGAAGAGCTACCTGAACGGCCCGCTGCTGAGCAATAAGAAAATGTCCGATGCTACCGAATGGAGCATCGAAGCCATGCATATCAAAACTCCCAGCCAGTACACCCAGATTCGCTCCCTCTCCGGCGGCAACCAGCAGAAGGTTATTTTGGGCCGTTGGCTGAAGACCGAGCCGACTGTACTGCTGCTGGACGAGCCTACCCGTGGTATCGACGTGGGCGCAAAATATGAGATTTACCAGCTGATCCTGAATCTGGCAAAGCAGGGCAAGACTGTCATTATGGTCTCTTCGGAAATGCCCGAGCTGCTGGGCGTGTGCGACCGGATTTTGGTTATGTCCGGCGGACGCCTGGCCGGTGAGGTCGATGCCAGAAACACCTCGCAGGAAGAGATTATGACCCTTGCCGCTAAGTTTGCTTAAGGAGGAATCAACCGTGACCAAATTAAAAGCCAATAAGCCTTCCAAGATTGAAGAACTGAAGGCTATGACCCCCAAAGACAGAAAGCGCGCCATTGGCGATCTGCTGATGAACAATGCCATGTTCATCATCATTGCCATTGCGGTCGTGGGCATTTACATTGCGGAGCCTACCTTCCTGTCCCTGCCCTCCATTGTCAACATCATCAACCTGACCGCAGCCAAGCTGCCCATTGCTCTGGGCGTCGGCGGCTGTATCATCCTGGCCGGTACCGATATTTCTGCCGGTCGTGTGGTCGGCCTTTCTGCCTGTATCGCTGCCGGTCTGCAGCTGACTACCAATAAGCTGTTCCCTGGCCTGCAGGTTATGCCTGTTCCTGTGGCCATTCTGGCTGTGCTGGCTGTGGGCGCCTGTGTGGGCTTTGTCAACGGCTTCTTCATGGCCAAGTTCAAGCTGCATCCCTTCATCGTCACCCTGTCCACCCAGCTGATCGTCTACGGCATCATCCTGATCTTCATGCAGCTGGGCACCAACTCCGGCCAGACTCTGTCCGGCATGAGCGAGGGTTACCGTAACTTCGTCACCGGCGAACTGTTCAAGGTCGGCAACACCACGGTTCCCCGTTATGTGCTCTACTCCGCTATCATTGCTGTGGTTGTGTGGGTCATCTGGAATAAGACCACCTTCGGCAAGAATATGTACGCTGTGGGTTCCAACGAGGATGCCGCCAACGTCTCCGGCGTCAATGTTACGAAGACCATCATCATGGTTTTCATCCTGGCTGGTATGCTCTACGGCCTGACCGGCTTCATGGATGCTGCTCGTATCGCCTCCGTTAACGCCAACACCGGTCTGAACTACGAGTCTGATGCCATTGCAGCCTGCGTCATCGGTGGTATCTCCTTCGTCGGTGGTATTGGTAAGGTCAGCGGCGCCATCATCGGCGTTCTGCTGCTGCAGGTCATCTTCGTGGGTCTGAACTACCTGTCCGTGGACCCCAACCTGCTGTACATCGTTAAGGGTATGATTATCCTGGTGGCCTGCTCCATCGACATGAGAAAGTACCTGGTTCGTAAGTAATGGAAGAGCAAAATCCCAACAGAGAAGTCCAAAAATCTTTCCGAGGGCTGTACCGGAATGTAAAAATCTCGGTGAAAACCCTGGACAAGATTATCATTGGCGGTATCGCAGCCATTGTCCTGCTGGTGCTGTTCGGCGTGGCGAATAATGGATATACCATCACCTTTGATTCCAACGGCGGCACGGACGTGCCGTCCCAGGAACTGATGTATGG
>USHP01000118.1 GCA_900554625.1 uncultured Eubacteriales bacterium
ATTCAGCCGTGCTATTACAAAGGAGAGCGCGGCAACAAACCCTATCCGCTGGAGAAGCTCAGCAGCAAGGTTATGGCGTGGATTGTGGTGATCGCGGTGCCTGTGGTGCTGTTCACCTTTGTGGGTGTCAATACCCTGCTGCCGGGACTTCACTCCTATGGCTAAATCGAAGATGGACGTAGACGGCAAACGACAAAGGGAGAAGGAAATTGTCGGCCTGATGATTGGACTTTACTGCCGCAATCAGCATGGCAGCAAAGCGCTTTGCCCCGAATGCGCCGCGTTGGAGGCCTACGCAAAGCAACGGATTGACCACTGTCCATTTATGCAGACAAAGACCTTCTGCTCGAGCTGCAAAGTCCATTGCTACAAGCCGGGTATGCGAGAAAGGATCCGACAGGTCATGCGCTTTGCAGGTCCTCGAATGATCTTTTGCCACCCCGTCATTGCGATTCGGCATATCATCGAAACCAAAAGAGGAAAACCGCAACGCGAATTCTAAACGCCGATAATGACGCATTAGAATAACGGCTCGTAAGAAAAGCCAAAGCTGCCGGCTTCTTGTCGCTTTCCGAAAAGATCGATTCCAACTTTGCCAAGAAGTGGACGCAAAACCAAACTGGTGACTACTGCGCTGGATGATTATTGTTTTGTGATGTGGACATGGCGAGTGCGTGCCCTCTATTCTCTTAATTATAGGTAAAACTGATCAGGGAACCTGTGCTCAGGTTCCCTGATCAGCTGAGTCGTTGATTCAGTTTTGATAAGTTCGGGGCAAGTAGTCCCGATGCTGGGTCCGCTCAAGAAACTGTTTTAATATGATGTACATAGATAGAAGCAGTGGTTGAGGCTGCGGTATGGCGGAGATCATGGAACCGCATATACCATACCCCCCCGTAAATCCCATCTCTGAAACACTACAGTTTCCATGACTTTGTTACCCCCGCTATCTCTATACCTCTTCGAATTTTTCGCCGCTTAGAGAGGCGAAAAACGAGGAAAATCGCCCCGAAACGCTACAGTTGTCACAGAGATTCCGTAAGTCGCGCTGTCGCCGATAGGCGGGCATATTTCTCCCCAAAATGCAATCACCGTTCTGGTGAGGCGGTTTTGGCTTCCTGTGAGAGAATGGAAGTTCCCAGTTGCAGCGCGCGGTCGTCGATCACAGCGATGGTGACGTCCATATCGTAGGGACTTTCCCGAATGGCTCTGATCGCCACGCGCCATGCTTCCTTGACAGGGTAGCCATAGATGCCGGAGGAAATCAGCTGGAAGGCGATGGAGCGGCAACCCTTGGCGTAGGCAACCTTCATGGCATTTTGATAACAGTTGTACAGCAGCTTTCCCTCGTTGTAGTTACCGCCCTGCCAGATGGGGCCAACGGCGTGGACGATGTACTTTGCCTTCAGCTTGAAGCCGGGGGTGATGACCGCCTCGCCGGTGGGGCAGTGCCCCAAAGTGTCGCAGGCGGCTTGAAGCTGACTTGCACCGGCAGCCGCGAAGATCGCTCCGCAGACACCGCCGCCGTGGCGGAGCTGGCTGTTGGCTGCGTTTACGATGCAGTCCACGTCCATTTCGGTGATGCTTTGTTTCCGGATGCGTAAGGTTCCTGCCATGGGATTCCACTCCTTTTCTGTTTTTCATTATTTTATCACGAAATCGGAATGAAGTACAGATAAAACCGCAAGCGTGTTCGGTATTCCTTTCCGATTTTCATTGACGATAAAAATGCTATGTGATACGATAGCCGTGACAGATTTGCTTTTGCAGCTGTCCGAGTCGTGCAGAAATGCGCGGCGTGAATACACAGGATAAAAACGCAATGTGCGCCCTTTGGCGTACTAGAGCTGGTAGGTAGCCCAGCCGTCTGAGCCCCAGGCTCAGGTAAGTAACCTTCCCCTCCGGGTTGTCCGTTCCTGTGATAGTAAATTTCCAGGAGGGTTTCGTCATGGGCAGTGATTACGGAAAGCTGACGGTATTTTTCGAGGACCCGTTCTGGGTGGGAATCTTCGAACGCATTGAGAAGGGGAAACTTTCGGTATGCAGAGTGGTTTTCGGCTCAGAACCAAAGGACTATGAAGTCTGGGAGTTTGTGCTGACGAATTACCATCAGCTCAGGTTCAGTCCATCTGTTGATGTGGCTCCGAGGAAAGAAGCGGTCAATCCCAAAAGGATACAGAGGGAAGCAAGAAAGCAGATCGCTGCCGGAATCGGGACAAAGTCACAGCAGGCCTTGCAGCTGCTGCGGGAAGAAAACAAGCAGGAACGAAAAGAAGTCACCCGGCAGGAGCGGGAGGCGGAAAAGCAGCGGCAGTATGACCTGAAACAACAGAAACGAAGGGAAAAGCATCGGGGCAGATAATGTTCCGATGCTTTTTCCATGACCTGCCCCGGTAGCTTTTTGAATTACACCCGTTTTTTGGGACAGAATCCCGGTATAATGGGGGCAGAAAAGAAACAAGAACGGGAGGCTACGACGATGATTATCAAATTTCTGGAAGATTTGCTCCACTGGAACGAGGAGGAAGAAGTGCTGGACGCGGAATACGAACCCTTCCGGGATCAGTTGAGCCTGGCGGGGCTGAGCGAGGAGGAACTGCGGAAAATGGACCCGGATGACCGGGTGGCCGCATTGGAGCAGGCAAACCTTGACCCCTACGATTTCATTTATCTTGCCTGCTGAAACGAACGCTATTTACAACCGGTGCGCAGTGGGCTAAAATGGAAGGAAAAAGGAGGGGGATTCCCATGAAAAAAGTCCGCATTACCGCCATCCGAAAGACCTGCTATCCTGACCTGATGGAGAAGTACGAAAATCCCATCCAGCACGCCTGCGAAGTCCAGGAAGGGCAGGTCTGGGTTGCCAACGGCTGGTGCAACCCGGAGGGCTTCTGTGGCAGCGCCTGGGACAGCATTTCTCCCTTCGTCATGGCCCTTGCCCACGGCGGCGGGGATTTCTACGACGGCTGGATGAAGAATCCCAAATCCGCCATGATTTCCTGCAACGACGGCTTCCGGCCTGTGAGTTTCTATCTGGAAGCACTGGAGGAGGACGCGGAATGAACCGGGCGGAACTGGAACGCTATATCGCGGAGGTCTACAGTACCCAGGGGGAAAACCCATGGGCGCAGTCGCCGGCAAACACCGTGTTCCGGCATCGCCACAATCGGAAGTGGTTTGCCCTTATTATGGACATTCCCAGAGAAAAGCTGGGTATTCCCGGCAATGGAATTATTTCCGTGGTGAATGTCAAATGCGATCCCCGGCTGATCGGCTCCTTCCGGGAAGAACCGAGGATTTTTCCCGCATATCACATGAACAAAGCCCATTGGTTGACTATCGCGCTGGACGACAGCGCAGACGAGGGGAAGCTGAAATTCCTGCTGGATATGAGCTATGAGCTGACGAAGTGAGTGACACAAAACCGGATCACCTCACCCGAAACCCCAAATCCCGGTGCAGCTCCAGTGCGTAGACGCTGGTTTGGGCACCGTCGCTGATATACCCCGGCTCTACCCACGGAAGAAATCTGTTGGCAAAGGCATATCCCCAGAAGTGAGCCAGCTTTGGCCCAGTCACTTCCAGATAGATGTAGTAGCTCTGAATGGCATCTTCATACTCGCTTAGGGCATCTTTATATGTTTCCCGGAAAGCGGTGATGACCTTTTCTGCTCTTGCCCGGTGGGGAAGCGTCTGCATGATATGTTCCCGGAGGAAAACATCATAATCCAGTTTGGTGAACTGGCTTGCCACAGGATTATGGAAGTTGGATAGATTCGCCTGAAAGCCGAGGTAAGCGGCGTAGACCAGATCGGATAGGATTTGCTGCTCTTTGGCTGCACGCAGCTTTTCGGCTTCCTCTTTGCCAATTCTGGACGCAAGGGCGCAGGTGGCTTCTTTGAATGCGGCTTCCACCGGCGGAAACTCCAGGTCTTGCTCCCGCAGCACAGTCTTCAAATCCGCAACAAGGGCGTTGGAGGTCAATTGGGACAGGATGGATTCGATTGTATTCATTTGAATTTCCCCTTCTTTCACTACTTTAGAACTGTTTACTAGTTCTTATAGAATTAGTATATGCACAAGAAAAGGAAAAGTCTGTCGAATTATGGGAGGAACGAAAAAAGAGAGCCGGAAAACCGACCCTCTCATAGCTTATTCCGTTAATGCCCGGACGGCGTTGAGAATCCGCACCTGATCCTGCTGGGGCAGGCGGCCAATGGCTGCGGAAAGCTCCGACATGACGCTTTCGTTGGCGTGCTCCACCACATCCTGCAACAGCGCGTCCGCCGAGACCCCCAGCGCGTTGGCAATCCGCACAAAGGTGTCCAGCTTCGGCGTTTTCACACCCCGTTCGATGACGCTCATGTGCGTTGGACTGATATCCACAATTTCCGCCAGCTGCTCCTGCGTCAGATGCGCCCGCTCTCTGGCTGCCTTGATTCTGCTCCCGATTGCTGCCTGATCCATGATAACCCCTCCTTATAGAACGAGTTTTCGTTCTAAAGTTAGTATATCCGGGAAGGTATACGGGAAACAGAATCTAACAGAATTATTAAAATCGCTCTTTAGAACTTATTACAAGGTGGGAGCAAAAAGAAAAATGTTGCGCTATTCGTAACGAATAACACAACATTTTTAAGTGCGTGGCAAGTCCGTTGTTGGTACTTGTCAGGGCTGAATGACTACCTTTTGGACGGACAGCGAGCTGCCGTCCACAGTCAGAATCGCCAGCGTGATCTCCTGATCGAACCGACGCTTGCCGCAGCTGCCGGGGTTCAGAAAGAGCCGCCCGTCAATCGTTTGCTCAAAATACTTGTGGGAGTGCCCGAAGATCACCGCGTCGATGCCGGTTAAGGTTTTGGGGACTTCCTTTTTGTTGTGCACCAGAAAGAACCGGCAGCCCTCAATCTGGAAGGTCAACGTTGCGGGGATGTGTTCTGCCCACACTTTGTCGTTGTTGCCCCGCACTACATAGACCGGGGCGATCTCTTTCAGCCTGACGATGATGTCCGGCTTGTTGATGTCGCCGCCGTGGATGATGGCGTCACAACCGGCAATGGCGTCAAGCACCTCCGGACGCAGTAACCCGTGGGTGTCAGACAATACCGCAATTCGCTTTGCCATTTCCTTCACTCCAATTCTTTTTCAATCAGTCCCACCGCAATTTCAAAGGCTTTCACCCGGCGCTGGGCCAGCGTGATCTGGGACTTATACCGCGCCGGATTTTCTTTGCCTTGCAAGGTCACAATGGTTGCCCGCAGTTTGTGGAGCGTGGAATCAATCTGCCGCTTGGCTTCCAGAAGTTCTTCTTTGGTGTATTCCATGGCGATAACCTCTATTTCAGACAATATACCAGAGCCTTTATACCCCTTTGTACCCATATCGCGGGGGATATAAAGGGGTATAACAGTTTTTGCCGGATAGGATTCCGCTTGCTCAGGTTTCCTTTGCCCTGCGGCGGATGCAGGCGAGGTAGAAGAAGATAGCCAAAATCTGCGCCAGCATGGACACGATGACCAGGTACACTGGGTTGAAATCGTACAGCGCACCCAGCAGCCAGCTGCCCAGGAACCAGGCGATGCCGAAGCCGGTTTCAAAGATGCCAAAACCGGAGCTGCGCATGGATTTGGGGATGATCTGGCTGACGGCGGCCTTCATGATGCTGTCCTCCGCACCCATGCCGATTCCCCACAGCACAATTCCGACGATCATGCACGCCGGGCTCTCCGTCAGGAAAATGAAGCAGGAAAAGAAGGTGCTGCACAGGGTTGCCAGAATCATGGCCTTCAGCCCGATCTTATCAAACAGCCAGCCGAAGAACAGGGCGGCAAAGGCATCGATCGCCATTGCCAGCGCATACAGCAGGCTCAGGGATGCGGCGGGGAAGGCGGCGGTCTTGGCGGCGTGGAGGGTAATCATGGTAAAGTCCGCAAAGCCGAAGGCATAGCAGCAGATTGCCGCCATGTAGAGCACGAAGGACTTCTGGAAGTGAAATTCCTTGTGCTCCTCCTCGACTTTCTCGAACATCTCCGGATTCGGATACTTGATTTTGGATAACACCACCAGCGCGATGGTGATGAGCGCCGGAATCCCCAGAAACGCGAAGCAGACCCGGTAAGTAGAAAACAGGTTGCCGGTGCCTTTGATGAGGCTGATGACAAACAGCATGACAGGGCCGAGGAACGCGCCCAGCTGGTCGAGAAACTCCTGATAGGCAAAGCCCTTTCCAGTGCCGATCTCGCTGGCGGCGAAGCTGACCAGGGTATTTTTCGCCGGCTTCTTGATGGCCTTGCCGACGCGCTCCAGAATCACCAGACCGCAGGCCAGCACCCAGCCGTTTTCCGGGATCAGCGCCAGCGCCGGAATGGCAAGCACCTGAAGGGCGTACCCCACGATCACCAGCGTCCAGTATTTCTTCGTCTTATCCGCAAGGAAGCCGGACAGAAGCCGCAGGGAATAGCCGCACAACTCTCCCACGC